>JAEYRF010000049.1 GCA_023409615.1 Bacillota bacterium
CTTATAAACTTCTGCGGTACCACCCAAATTGACGATAAACGTCCGCTTGTAATGTATACTATCATATACATCCCAACTGTTAACGGAAAGGGATCTCCGTAAGCGCCTACTCTTTAATCATTTCGGGCTTCCCTCACAAGTCCATTCAGAATAACCTTTGTAACCGCATTCTCACCATCCGAGGCGGCTCTCTTTGTACAAGTAATCATTCTTACTATTCTTGCTCATAGGTTTTTATATTGATTGAATTTTAACACCGTTCATGAAGTTAGTCAATACTCTATTTCCACCTTTTTAACTGTGGGAACAACTCCATCATGGCCTTCCTTGCGGTATCTTCATCCGGCCACGGGTTGTTTTTTGATACAAACGGAACACAACTTTCAATCATTTCCTCCATTGTTTCATCCTTACTAAATGATCCATCCTTGAAGCAGTAACTGCAATAGTCATCATTCTTGCTGCCGTCAGAATTGGTTCCGTATAAATCCAGGTTTTCCATTGGCATTGCGCAGCTCTGGCAAAACTTCATATCAGTATTCTCCATAATTTTTTGTCTCCTTTTATTTTTGATACTGATATTCTATTTCTTCAAATTTGACAGCAGTATGTCATATATAAAATTATTTTTACTCACGCGACCAACTCCATAGATTTCTGAAAACATTCCCTCCCGCATCATCTTGCTCCATGAGTACAACACTTCTTTCATATAGTCCGTAATGACTTTCTTTCTGATATTCTTCGATGTTTTAAGCATGCTCCTTCCCAGCATCTCTCCATTGACGGCATACTCCACGAATCCGGTGTCGACTCCTGCATAAACAGGGGCATTCAGCACATCCGGCACACTGCTTTCTGCTTCCAGCAATTCCAATTCCAGTTTACTGAGCGGTACCTCAATATCATTCTCCACCTTTAGTTCAATGTTCTCCCCAATCCCTCTTGAAACAGGCACTCGTGCATATACATCACCGGCCTGCTGCAGCTTGTGCATGGCAAAATTAGTAAAGCAATAGTCCAAAAGAGCCCTGCTTGCAGATGCCCTTGCATTTTTTGTGGGAGATCCCAGAACCACAGATATCAGGCGCATATCCCCTCTTCTGGCAGTTGTTACAAGGCATCGTCCGGCCTTTCCCGTATAGCCTGTCTTTACCCCGTCTACACCGGGACAACTCCCAAGCAATTCATTTGTGTTGTATAAGTGATGCCCGGATATGCTGCTGCTTGTTGTGGATACTATTTCAGCAAACAACGGGTTTTTCAATGCCTCAATGGTAATAATGGCTAAATCATGTGCCGTGGAAAACTGATTCTCCCGGTCCAGCCCGTGAGGGGTGACAAAGTGAGAATTCTTAGCGCCAAGAGTTCTTGCCTTTTTATTCATCAAATCTGCAAACTGTTCCACTGTTCCGCCAACATGCTCGGCAATGGCAATAGCTGCGTCATTACCAGATATCATCAGCATAGCGAAGAGCAATTCCTTCAAGGTATACTTCTGTCCTGTCTGCAAACCGACGGTTGATCCTCCGATAGTAGCCGCCCTCTTGCTGATGGTGACTACGTCATCCAGGGATCCTTCTTCCAATGCCACAAGAGCAGTCATGATTTTAGTTGTACTGGCAATTGATCTCTTTTGTGTAGCATTCCTGGCAAATAAAATACGCCCGCTGGACTCCTCCACAACAATAGCTGCAAGTGCATTAACAACCGGCGGGTTTTGCTCCGACACAGCCTGCGTAATGGGTTTTAATTCTATGACCTTGTCTCCTGCAGCCGTTTGAAAAGCTGAAAAGAAAACTATAATCGGGACAAGTAATTGACAGATTCCTCTTATCATTGACTTCAGTTTAATCATCTCCATAATGGGTATATTATTTGCATCGTCAATAGTACAACATGCATCTAATAAATGGTAGTTATGAAAACCAGCCAAAAATGCCGATATAATTAATATAGGAGCATTGGAGCAGAAGCGAAAAAAGGAGGTCTGTATATGGGTGTAGTTGATGTCTATAGTGATGAATTCCTTCAAATTACCATTGAAAACAGCATCGTATATGCAGAAACCTTCAAAAAAGGTTTCCCTGTGGAAAAGCTCTCAGCCATTATCGCCCGACACCCTGAGATCGGGCTGACAAGCATTAATACGCTCCGCAACTCCATTATGACGGCCCCCGTTCCTCCTAAGATTATTGGCGAACTAAAGGAACGAATCTGCCTATCAGTATCACCTGAAGGACTCACAGCCTCAATTAGCTTCAATTTGACCGTCGAAGAACTGGCACCCGAGTCAAGAGAGAATTTGAAACGTGAAATACTGATGCTGCTTTCCGATAGAGGCATTATTTATGGAATCGATAATAATCTTTTTCGCGAGGAGCTGAAATCAGGTCAGTACTATTTTGTCGCTAAAGGGACTCCTGCTGTAGATGGCATCGATGCACAGATAAAAATGTATGAGCTTATGGAAGCAAAGCCCGAAGTAGGTGCCGACGGCAAGGTCGACTTCTACGACATGAGACTCATCAACAGAGTCAAGCCGGGTGATTGGCTGGGCGAACGCATCGAACCTACTGACGGTACACCTGGCAAAACCGTGAAGGGCGAAATAATCAAAGCCGTCAAGGGTAAAACCACTCCCCTAAACTATGATAAGAATTCTGTGAAAGAAATTTCCTCAGATAATAAAACTATACTATACTCCCGCCTCAGCGGAGCTGTCAATTATACAGATGGCAGGATCAGCGTGTCGAACCATCTTGAAATTGACGGTAATGTAGGTATTGCCACAGGCAATATCAAATTCGACGGATATGTAACCATCAAAGGTACCATACTCGATGGGTTTTCAGTAGAAGCCACAAAGGACATAGAAATAAACGGGCAGTATGGCCTTGGCAATATCAAAAACCTTGTAAGTACCAACGGCAGCATCTTTATAAGAGGTGGCATATCCACTAAAGAAGGAGCTGAAATCCGTGCTGCTAAAAGTGTCTTTATAAAATTTGCAGATAACGCACAAATAATTTGCGGTGAAGCTGCTCATATTGGCTTTTATAGTCTGCATAGCAATATTATCGCCAAAGACGTCATTTTTGACTCCTCAAACGGTCAGATCATCGGTGGATCCATCAAATCCGAGATACATGTGTCCGTACCCTTCGCCGGCTCTGATATGGAGAGGAAAACCAGCATCGAGGTAACAGGCTTTGACCGGAAAGGTTTTATTGACCGGCTTGATACAGTCTTTCACGAATTGAGTATAAAAAAAGTAGAACAGCAAAAATTAAAGCAGCAGTCCTCAGCAAATCGGGAAGCGGGCACATCTTCAACAAGAATATCGGACAGGCTATACCTTTTAAGAGACGAAATAAAAGCTCTGGAAGAAGAAAGAAAGCTAATTGCCGGGTATCTTAAAACCAAGGGAGATGGTGAAATAGAGATTTCTAAACGTTTGTACCCGAACTGCAGAATAATAATGGGAGGCATGATTACAGAAACAACTGAATTCACATCAAGTGTTACCTTCTATCTGAAGGACAGAGAAATAAAAACAATTTGAAGGCAGAACATATATGTATAAAAATATATTGATAATATCATCGGACATAACAGGTCATGGACATAAAAGTATTACAGAATCATTGCTTGAGCAGTTAAGAAATTTTCCGGATGTACAGGTCAGTGTTGTAGATGGGTTTTCACTGAGCGGAAACCTTGGACTAAATATAGGAAAGATGTACGGTTCCATCACCCGTACCTCCAAAGATGCGTGGAAGCGTATCTGGGACATTACAATTAAACGCCCTTCCCTTTTTATTGAATTCACTGAGCTCACAATGCATGATCGCTTTGAAAAGCTGCTCAATGAAATGCATCCAGATGCGATCATAATCACACATCCGAATTATAATGCCGCTGTATCTAATATACTGGCAAAAATCAAATACAGTGTCCCTCTGTTTACCGTTGTCGCAGACCCGGTCACCATCACCCCCCTCTGGTGCAATCCACATGCCACATTCACTATCTGCCCCACAGAGGAGGCGAGGGAGGCATGCCTGAAGTATGGTGTTCCTGATGATAGAATAAGGGTATTCGGTTTCCCCGTAAGGCAGCGATTTACAGCTTATCTGAGGGAACGGTCCGAATCCGGGTCAGACACTCCGAAGCTTCAATATATCCCTCATTACCCTATGAACTTCATAATCATGAGCGGTGGAGAAGGGTCAGGCAATATGAGTCGTCTTGCAAGAATACTGTTAAAGAACTTTAATTGTCAGGTCAGGCTAGTCTGCGGAAGAAACAAAATCCTGCAAAAAGCACTAGAGCATACTCTTGCCGAGAAATATAAGGGACGAATAGAAATACTGGGTTTCACCGAGCATATAGAAGAGCTGATGCTTGTAACTGACCTTATTTTTATGCGAGCCAGCCCGAATACGCTTACAGAAGCAGTTATGTGTAATGTTCCAATTGTTATTACAGGTTCTCTCCCAGGACAGGAAGAAGGGAATCCAGCATATGTGCAAAAACACGGCCTTGGAGTTGTATGTACCGATACAAAAGAGTTGAAAAATACAGTTGAAAATTTACTTGCAGACGACTGTCAAAAGCTTGTTGAAATAAAGAAATCGCAGCTTAAGTATGCAAAACCATATAGCTCGCGTGACATCGTTCATTTTATAATGAATCAGTTTTAGAAGTTGAGATTCACCCAAATCTTACAAGTTATAATCACCTGCTTTTTTGACACAATAGTTACTGAGGAGGTGATAAAATGGCAAATAGCAATAACAGAAGCAAAACTTCATTTGATCAGATGAAGTACGAGATCGCCAACCAGGTTGGTGTAAACCTGAAGCAGGGGTATAACGGAGACATCGCATCCAGGGATGCAGGCAAGATCGGTGGTAATATCGTAAAGAAGGTTTTCGAATCATATACCGGAAACAATTATGATGTCAACAAGAAATAAGTAATAATGAATAAAACAAAAAGTTCGGTGCCAGGCACCGAACTTTTTTGTTTCATTGTTTTCTACATCATATTTATCGATGTCTGTATTTTACCCACTTCCTGTATAGCTGAAGTAATTTCCTGCTGGCTGGCCTGCTGTGAAGTGTACCAACCTTTCTGCGACATCAGGTCAAATATTGTTTTTTGGTGTTGAAATGTCCTGCTCAGGATTCCGGCTGCGTCATTCCTCAAATTCTGATTAGCACTTTCAAGTACAAGGTTCGTTAATGAAGATGCACATAGCTTGTGCTCATTAAGCAGTGTCTGGGTAATTTCTTTATCACTGAAATTGTTCATCCTTTTCCCTCCTATAAATGTTTAGTGGTAATCCGCGCCTCAGCGGCGCTAACATTCTACATAAATGTTTAGTGGTAATCCGCGCCTCAGCGGCGCTAACATTCTACATGAATGTTCTCACTCTTATTGAACTGCTGTTGTATTAATGTGCTTGATTAATGTCTGAAGATCCTGCTGATGCTCCTTCGCCATACTCTGACACAGGCCTTTGACCTTAGGATCCGTTGCCATTTCCGCACATGCATGCATGAACTTAATCGAATTCTCCGTTGCTTTGATATTGTCCTGCACTAATAACAGTTCCTTCGTTGTAAGTGACATAATATTCCTCCTTTATATTCGAATTCCAAATTATCATGGCCAATTTTGCTCAAAATATTCAGAATAATTAACCAATATACAACACAGAATAAAACTGCATAAATGAAAGGAGAAATGGAAAATTGGTGGTATTTGTCAGGACAATTATTCTGTACACCATCGTTGTCATTGTAATGAGAATCATGGGAAAGAGGCAGATCGGTCAGCTTCAGCCCTTTGAACTCGCCATTGCTATAATGATCTCAGATCTCGCTGCCGTTCCGATGCAAAATACGGGAATCCCTTTGCTCAACGGCATTATCCCTATACTTACACTACTCATCCTTCAGTTACTTATATCCCTCTTATCGATTAAAAGCATTCGCGCCAGGGCGATTATTTGCGGCAAACCCACAATCCTAATCGAAAAAGGCCGTATTGTAGAAAGTTCACTCCGAAAAGAGCTATATACTCTCAATGATCTTTTAGAACAGCTCAGGATCAATAACTTCCCAAATATTGCAGACGTTGAATATGCGATTCTGGAGACAAACGGCCAGCTCAGCGTGATCCCAAAATCTCAAAAGCGCCCATTGAATCCCGCGGATATGGATATAAAAACAGAATATGAAGGATTACCTGTTGATATCATTATTGATGGAGTTGTATTGACAGAAAATTTAAATAAAATCGGGAAAGACCACAGATGGCTTGAGCAGGAGCTGCGAAGCAATCAATTTGACCAGCCTGATCAAATTTTGTTTGCTGCTCTTGAGCCATCCGGGAAGCTCCACATTCAAGCAAATGAGGCTTCAGACTCATCGAATACAGGCCAGAAAAAAGGGAGATAACAATAATGAAACATTATGTAACAATCAAAACCATTGCTTCTATTATCATTATTGCGGCCAGTATCATTGCTGTCAGTATACTGTCACAGTATACCTTGCATCGTGATTCTGACAAACTGGTCCAATCCATTGAAAATGTGGAGGAAAGTATAAAAAAAGAGGATTGGAATCAGTCAGCAATCCAGGTATTAGAGATTATTAGTATCTGGGAAAATGTGAAGGGAACCTGGTCAGTTTTGTTAGATCACCAGGAAATCGACAATATTGACGTTACACTGACCCGCATGCAAACACTTATCAAGTCCAGAGATAATTCTTCAGCACCTGCGGAGGCAGCTGCATTAAAAAAATATGTCAATCATATACCTGCTAAAGAAATGCTCAACCTTGATAATGTTTTCTAGCCTCTCTCTGACGCATCGCCTCAAATATCATTACTGCTGCAGCGGCTGAAGCATTTAGCGATTCTGCTCTGCCCGCCATCGGTATTTTTATCAGCAGGTCCGCATTCTGCACAGTAATGTCACTGATTCCATCTGACTCGCTGCCTATGACAAGGGCAACATTACCTGAGAGGTCCGTTTTGTATATGCTTGTGGAACCCTCCAGATAAGAAGCGCATATAGTAAATCCTCTCTCTTTGACAGCTTTTATTGCTTCGGCCACACTTGCACAGTGGTAAATTGGAACATGAAAAACAGAACCCATGGTTGCGCGCAGCACTTTAGGATTGTATATATCCACACAGCCTTCAGGAATAATCACACCAATACAGCCCGCCGCATCGGCAGTCCTGATAATTGTACCCATATTGCCCGGGTCTCTGATCGTATCTGTTATAACCAGCAGTCCGTCAGAAATAACTTCATCCTTCAGCTGTTTCTTCTTCTGTTCTAAAACAGCCAGAATCCCCTGTGGATTCTGAGTATCCGAAATAGCATCAAATAGGCTATCAGCGACAACATAGCATTTAAACGGAGAATGAATGATTTGTTCAAGCAGCTCTTCAGAGCCACCGGCACTGGCAAATGATTCTGACAGGACGACATAACATATATCGGTATTCTCTTTGAGCGCTTCTGATGTGAATCTGGTACCTTCAATGAAATAGAGATTCTTCTCTGTTCTGGCACCTTTATTCTTCAGAGAGCGAATCTCTTTCAAAATCGGATTCTGACTTCCTGTCAACCTAATCATAATAAGTACCTCCAACTCGATCTACATCCGGATTTGCTTCGCAAATGGCCATATATAACAATAGAGGGCTTCTCAGCCCCCTATTATACATTTAACCTGATTATCAGGAATTCTTAACACTTTCAACCAGCTGTGCAAAGCCCTGTGCATCATTGACTGCCATGTCAGCGAGCACTTTCCTGTTGAGGCCTATACCAGCCTTTTTCAGGCCATTCATAAACCTGCTGTAGCTCATGCCGTTAATTCTGGCAGCTGCATTTATTCTGGAAATCCATAACTGTCTGAAATCTCTTTTCTTTGCTTTCCTATCCCTGTAAGCATACGAAAGGGATTTCATAACTGCTTGATTTGCTATCCTAAAGAGTTTACTCTTGCCTCCGAAATAACCTTTGGCCAGTTTAAGTATTTTCTTGTGTCTTGCACGTCTTCTTAATGCACCCTTGACTCTTGACATATTATTCTTCCTCCTATCATCCTACTTATACGGTATCATTGCTTTTATTGTTGCTTCATTGGCAGAAGAAGCATAAGCCCCGAGCCTGTGATGTTTCTTTGCCTTTCTCGCTTTTGATACAAGTCTGTGGCTTCTGAAAGCGTGATTCATCTTAACCTTGCCGCTGGCGGTTATTCTAAATCTCTTTTTAGAGGCACTGTGTGTTTTAATTTTTGGCATGTTTTTCCCTCCTGTTATACTTTTGGTTTCAGATACACCTGACAGCATCTCTGAAACGATTTATGAAATAACTTACTATTTCAAACAAAAAAGTGGATCGAAGAAGATTGTCGATCCACTAATATACATAGGTAATACATGATTCCCTGTAGTATTGACCCTATCGGACAATTCCGTAAGGTGAGAAGCGGATGACTTCTTCTTTATTTTACTGAACTAGCATAACAAAAACAAACCTATCTGTCAAGCATGAAAAAATAATTTCACGACAGCTCAAACATCCCCGTGTAGAGCTGATAATACTTGCCACGCTGTTCGATCAGATCATCATGGTCTCCGCGTTCGATGATTTTACCCATCTCCAATACAATGATTGCGTTGGAGTTGCGGACAGTAGATAATCTATGGGCGATGACAAATACAGTTCTTCCCTCCATCAGTGTATCCATGCCCTTTTCGATCAACACTTCGGTTCGTGTATCGATAGAGCTTGTGGCCTCATCGAGTATAAGCACAGGCGGATCTGCCACAGCAGCCCTTGCAATAGCTATTAGCTGGCGCTGTCCCTGACTTAAATTTGCACCATCAGAGGTCAGTACCGTTTGGTAACCTTGCGGCAGATGGCTGATGAAGAAATGGGCATTGGCAAGCTTCGCAGCGGCGATAACCTCATCATCGGTTGCGTCCAGTCTGCCATAGCGTATATTGTCCATAACTGTGCCTGTAAACAAATGAGTATCCTGCAGCACCATGCCTAGAGAACGCCTCAGGTCATCCTTTTTTATTTTGTTTATGTTTATACCGTCATATCGAATTTTCCCATCCGGAACATCATAAAAGCGATTGATCAGGTTTGTAATTGTAGTCTTGCCGGCACCTGTTGATCCAACAAAAGCAATTTTCTGTCCGGGCTTTGCATAAAGACTGATGCCATCAAGTACGATCTTGTCAGGCTCATAGCCAAAGCGTACATCTTCAAAACGCACATCTCCACGCACCTCTGTATAGGTTACTGTACCGTCTTCATGGGGATACCGCCACGCCCATTCACCGGTGTGATGGTCTGCTTCCCTGATATTCCCTGATTCATCTTTTTCTGCATTGACGAGCGTTACAGAACCTTTGTCCGTTTCTGCTTTCTCATCAAGAAGGTTAAAAACACGTTCTGCGCCTGCAAGAGCTGTCAAGACGGAATTCAACTGCTGTGAGATCATAGTGATAGGGTGTGAGAACGACCGTGTATACTGGAGGAATGAACCGATAGTCCCGATGTCCATGAATCCGTTAATGGCCAGTATAGCTCCGGCAGTTGCTGTTAGCGCATAATGAGCATAAGAGAGATTACCCATGACAGGCATCAATATATTGGCGAAGGTATGTGCACTGGAGGCCGCTTCACACAATTCACTGTTCATTTCATCAAAATCGGCCTTTACCTTGTTCTCATGACCGAAAACCTTTACCACCTTTTGCCCCTCGATCATTTCTTCAATGTAGCCATTCACCTTGCCCAGTTCTTTTTGCTGTCTGATGAAGAACCTGGCACTGTTGCCTCCGATCTTCTTAATCGCAAAAAGTATAATTACAAACATAATGATCACCAGCAGCGTCAGAATGGGACTGAGAACAAGCATCATCACAAATACTCCTACTACACTGATGAATGACGAAATCAGCTGTGGTACACCTTGAGAAATCATCTCCCGCATCGTATCCACATCATTTGTGAAACGGCTCATCAATTCGCCGTGTGTATGTGTGTCAAAATATTTAATAGGCAGATCCTGCATATGGGTGAACAGATCAATCCTGACCTTTCTCAGAGTGCCTGTGGACACATTTAGCATCAGCCGGTTATACAAATATGCGCAGAATATACCGAATAGATATATAGCCCCCATCAGTAAGAGCATCGAAATAAACCCCGAAAAGTCAGGGCTTTCATGCCCGATCAGAGGAATAACATAATCATTGATAATAGGCTTTAAAAAATATGTCCCTGCCACACTTGACAATGAACTGCCTATAATGGCTATCACAACAATGATAAGCTGGATTTTATAGTCAAGCATATACTCCAGAATCCTGCCTAGTGTCTTTTTCACATTTTTCGGTTTTTCCTTCACTCTTGTTCCCTGGTGGCGACCACGTACTTCTTTTGCCTCACCTTGATTAGGTCCTGCCATCTAAGCCACCCCCTTCTGCTGTGATTCATAAACCTCGCGATATATCTTATTACCGGCCAGCAGCTCCTCATGTGTACCAACTGCATTAATTTGCCCATCATTAAGTACAATGATTTTATCTGCTTCACGGACAGATGCAATTCGCTGTGCAATAATGATCGTCGTCGTACCTGCCAGGTTCTCCCTGAAGGCCTGCCGGATCCTGCTATCCGTTGCAGTGTCTACAGCACTGGTACTGTCATCCAATATTATTATCTTAGGTTTTTTCAAAAGTGCTCTGGCAATACAGAGCCTCTGTTTCTGACCTCCCGACACATTCACGCCGCCCTGTCCCAGATCCGTTTCATATCCATTCGGGAATGACATGATAAATTCATGTGCCGCAGCTGCTTTGCAAGCCTCTTCTATCTCCTCGTCTGTTGCGTTTTCATTGCCCCATTTCAGGTTATCCCTGATCGTACCCGAAAACAGCACATTTTTCTGAAGCACCATAGCCACTGCATTACGCAGCGAATCTATACGGTACTCTCTCACATCATGACCACTTACCAGAATCCTTCCTGAGAACACATCATATAAACGCGGGATAAGTTGTACCAACGTTGTTTTTGCAGAACCGGTACCACCGATGATCCCTACAGTTTCACCCGCATTTATCTTCAGGTCTATGTCCGTTAGGGTCAGATTATCTCCCCTTTTTGCATAGCTGAAGCACACCTTTTCGAAAGTAATGGATCCATCCTCAACAGTTAAATCATCATCTGCATTATCATCGGT
>JAEYRF010000176.1 GCA_023409615.1 Bacillota bacterium
TTTACTTCATTTCCTGCCGTTTACAGTGTGCTTCGTAAAGAGGAGACATTTCTCTGAGCCTTTGGACAATGATAGGTAATACTTCCATAAGATAATCCACATCTGCGTCTGTGTTCTCATTTCCAAAGGTGATCCTGAGCGACCCATGTGCGATTTCATGTGCAAGACCTATTGCAAGCAGCACATGTGATGGATCAAGTGAACCGGAGGTGCATGCAGATCCGCTGGAAGCAGCAATTCCTTTCATGTCAAGCATTAGAAGCAGGGATTCACCTTCAATAAATTCAAAAGAGAAGTTTACATTTCCAGGCAACCTTTTTTCTCTGTGTCCATTCAGCCTGATAAACGGAATCTTCTTCTCGATCTCGTTAATTGTCCTGTTCCTGAGTGCCAGAAGTTTCTTATTATATTGTTCCATGTCGGCAGCAGCGATTTCAAGCGCTTTTGCAAGTCCTACGATTGCAGGCACATTTTCTGTACTAGCTCTTCTTCCCCTCTCCTGAGCTCCTCCGTGGAGGAATGATGTTATCTTTACACCTTTTTTCACGTAGAGAGCACCAATTCCCTTGGGGCCATAAAACTTGTGAGAAGACATTGAAAGTAAATCAATATTCATTTCAGCGACATTGATTGGAATATTACCCATAGCTTGTACAGCGTCAGTGTGAAATGTGATACCTTTCTCTTTTGCTATCTTGCCTATTTCCGCAATTGGCTGGATTGTACCTATCTCATTGTTTGCAAACATAATGGAGATAAGAATCGTGTCCGGTTTAATCGCTGCGCGCACCTGCTCAGCTGTGACAAGGCCGTCTGAATCAACAGGCAGGTATGTGACTTCAAAGCCATCGCTTTCAAGGTATTGGCAGGTATGCAGAACAGCGTGGTGTTCAATGGCTGTTGTGATAATATGCTTGCCCTTTTGCCTGTTGGCATATGCTACTCCCTTGATTGCCCAGTTATCTGCTTCGGTTCCGGAGCCCGTAAAAAAGATTTCCCTTGGCTGCGCATTAATTGCTTTTGCGACAGTTTCTCTGGCTTCCTCGATTGCCTTTTTGCTATCTCTGCCCAAAGAATATATAGAGGAAGGATTTCCGAATTTCTCATTGAAATAGGGCAGCATCGCTTCTATAACTTCCGGTCGTACCGGTGTAGTGGCCGCATGGTCAAAATAAATGGTTCTGTCACTCATACTCTGCAACTCCTTTTTTATGATAAAATCTATGTTTGCGCTCTTTATTAATTACCATTTTACAAACCTTTTAAACTCAGGTATCATCCAAAAATCCGAACTTGCCATCCTTTGCCTCCTGGCTTCTGTAGTAATCTTCAACCAACTCCTGTAAAGAAATATTGTCAATTACTTGATTTATGCCGTCACGAATCCTTTCCCAAACACCCTTTGTAACACAATAGTCAGAGTTGCCGCAGTGATGTACTTCACAGTTTTCCGAAACACAATCCGTTGGTGCCATTGAACCCTCAAGCGTCCTCAAAATATCACCCACAGAGATCTTGTCAGGACTATTTCCAAGTGAATATCCGCCTTGCGAACCCCTAATACTTTTTACAAGCTTAGCTTTCTTAAGTGCTGCAAAAAGCTGTTCTAAGTAATTCTCTGATAACCCCTGCCTCTCAGCAATGCTTTTCAAAACAACCTGACCTTCATTGTTGTGAACAGCCAGATCCAGCATTGCTTTCAGGCCATATCTGCCCTTTGTTGAAAGCTTCATGTTCTCGCCTCCACGCTTACTTTGATAAAAATAACTTCTAGCTTTACTATAATTAATTGCAATCCCTAGTAAATTACTTGGTTATTATATATACAATAACATTATGTTTTACAGATGTCAACAAATTTATTTAGTTGTTTATTGATGTAAGTAATTTTTAGTAAAAAGCTTCGAAATTTATATTTAGTCTTTCTTGCTACCGATTTTGACCGCACAAAACCGACGAAAAGGCCATGGATTTAGCCACACCACGAAATGTGCAAAAAACTCTAGTTTTGAGCAGAAAGCTGTTCAATTTTCAGCTATTTGGTTCAATAACCCATTCAAATCCCAAATTATGTAACCAATATTTACAATAAATACAAATTTTGCTTAAAATTTTGCCCAAAAGTAGGGGTTTTTGCTCACTGTGATGAAAATCAATAGTTCATAAAAGTAAGATCCGAGCAGTAAACAGTGGCTGGGAGTTAAGTTTACTTAACAATAGGAAGAGTAGAGCTTCCATGCGGCATAAGCAGTACGCGTGCATCTGTGCCAAGTTCTGAAAACGCGCATGATAACGCCGTATTCATACTGTCAAAAGGTTCCATATAGAGACGTTTTGACATTTCATGCGACATATCAGAAACAATAAACACTCGCGCCTTCTTTTCCACCAAAGCAATCGCCGCAGCTTTATGCCCGCCAAGTTCGAAGTTCACTTTTATTTTATTGACCAAATCATCCGGAGAGCTTGAAGCATTGATCCATCGGGTAAATACAGATTCCCCATAGCCTTCTGTACATGCAGCCAGCAGGATGATGATCCCGTCGTCGCGAACGGCGTGCTTTGCATTATCAAGAGCTTTCTGCGCCTGATAAAGGTTGATATCCTTTGGGAAGCCTCCGGGAGTTGTAATAACGATATCAGCTTTGACAGGTATCTTGATCTTGTAGAGGCTGTCCAGAAACCGGCATCCTTCTCTGTGGGCTTCAACATGATGCCCGGCAACTGCTTTGATAATAGTCTTATTCTCATCCAGAACAACATTTAGAATAAAGTCGATGGGTAAAAACCTAACCACTTCTTCGATGTCCTGCCTTACCGGATTATCATTCATAGCACCTGCTCTTGCCTCGTCCCTTACCATGGCACTGTGATTCGCCTGAATAGCGGCCCGCGTTGAAACGCCGGGCATGATAGCCTTTGCACCACCACTGTAGCCGGCAAAATAGTGGTATTCAATGTTTCCGAGGCAAATGACCCTGTCTGCATCTGCCACTTCACTAAATATTTCTACAGGTGTTCCGCTGGTGGTCGTGCCTAACATTTTACAGTAATCGGGGTCACTGTCCACACAACGGATCCTGCTATAGACAGCTTCTCCTACAATATCTTTTTTCTCATCCTCCGTATGTTTTCTATGACTTCCCAGTGCAAAGACAACAGTCATATCTTCATCCTTAACACCTGCTTCAGCCAACTCATCCAGCAATGGCGGCAGGACAGTTTTGCTTGGCATTGGACGTGTTATATCGCTGGTAACGATGACTATCTTTTCTCCCGGCTTCACAATTGTGGAAAGCCTTCCTGTGCCAATGGGGTTCATAAGCGCACGGATGACCTCATCACGGCCTGCTAGCTCTGTTTTAACATTGTTCTGGCTGAGTTCTGCCATGATGTTTTCATCGTTTATATCAAATTCCTTATAATCCTTCCCAAAGCCATACCTGAAATGCATAGTATTATCTCCTCACTTTTCACCGTCGTTGTCATTGTTGCTGATGCTGCCACTACCACTACCATTGCCATTGCCATTATTACTTCCTGTGTTATTATTGTTGTTGCCGCTGCTAGTACTGTTTGCTTGCGTACTGTTCTCATCTTTGATGTTATCTTTGTTCATCGGTCCGCCTTGTACATCAGGACCGGCTTGCTCTGAAGGATCATCCTGCAAAAACAGTTTGCCCTTTGAAAAGACGAATGCAAATACTATAATGATATATACCACTAAAAACAGTTCCATGTAGACCCTGAAAACAAGTATATTCAAAAGAAGTAAAACAAAGCCGATCAGTAATATCCATGCAATTACTCTCTTATTCATAACATTCCTCCAGTTGTTCATTATGTCAGCTATTTCTGAACCTTTCAAGCCATTCTTTAATTTTTGACTCATACCCGTTTGCAGTAGGTTCATAGTATATAGTGCCGGACATTTCTTCAGGAAAGAACTCTTGCTTAACAATATTGCCGGGGTAATCATGAGCGTATTTGTATCCAATACCATAACCTTGATCCGACATACCCTTAACCGGAGCGTTTCTCAGATGCATTGGCACTTCACCGGTGCGCTTTGTTTCAACATCATGCATTGCCCTATTCAAAGCTTTGTAGCATGAATTGGACTTTGGGCTTGTAGCCACCATGACAGCAGCATGGGCCAATAACAATCTGGCTTCCGGCATACCAATCCTGTGAATCCCATCAGCGGCCGCAACTGCTACCTGAAGCGCAGAGGGATTTGCCATACCCACGTCCTCTGATGCACAAATTATGATACGTCTAATGAGAAATTCCGGATCTTCACCGGCATACAGTGCTCTTGCCAGGTAAAATAATGCTGCATCGGGGTTGCTGCCCCTCATTGATTTTATAAAGGCACTGATATTATCATAATGTGCTTCACCTGATTTATCAAAGGTGATTGCCTTTCGTTGAACACATTCTTCAATTGTGCTTATTGTTATGTGAATATGACCGTCGCTTTCAAGATCTGAAGTAACAGCAGCAAGTTCAATAGCATTAAGAGCTATTCTTGCATCACCGTTAGAAATCTCGGACAGATATTTTATTGCATCCTCATCAACAATGAGGTCATATGCGCCAAGCCCGCGCTCTTTATCAGCAAGAGCGGATCTGAGGATTACTTCAATATCTGTATTGTTCAGTGGTTTAAGCATAAATACGGAAGAACGTGAAATCAGAGCCTTATTCACTTCGAAATATGGATTTTCAGTCGTTGCACCAATCAATACAATCGTTCCATTTTCCACGAAAGGCAGAAGTGCATCCTGCTGTGCTTTGTTAAAGCGGTGTATTTCGTCAATGAAAAGTACAGTCCTGCCTGTGGAATTAAGCATTGGATTGTGTGTATCGGCTACAATACGTTTAATATCTGCAACACCGGCTGTAACGGCATTCAATTTCTCAAAACTTGACTTTGTAGTAGCTGCAATAATTCGGGCCAGAGAAGTCTTTCCGGTGCCGGGAGGACCATAAAGGATGATCGAGGACATACGATCTGCCTTAATCATCCTGTATAGCATCTTCCCTTTACCGGTTATATGTTCCTGTCCAACAAACTCCTCTATGGTTTTGGGGCTCATTCTGTATGCGAGGGGCTCTTTTTTGTCAAGCATAATTCCTCCAATGCCAATTATCAATACAGAGGATGCTTCTCGCAGAGCTGTGAGACACGCTTCCTGATGTCATCTTTGGCATTTTCATAATCGACAATCGTTAGCTTGATCAATTTAGCAATTTCCTTCATATCGTCCTCAAGCATGCCTCTTGTTGTGACAGCAGGGGTTCCTATCCGGATACCACTTGTTATAAAAGGACCAAGCTTATCAAATGGCACTGTATTTTTATTTACTGTAATAGATACATCATCAAGCTGTAATTGTGCAGCTTTCCCTGTAACGCCGAAATTAGTAAGGTCAACAAGAATCAAATGATTATCTGTTCCACCGGATACCAGGTTAAAGCCTTCACTGATAAGTTCACCGGCAAGGGCTTTTGCATTTTTTACTATTTGCTGCTGATAAAGTTTAAACTCATCCGTCATTACCTGTTTGAAGCTGACGGCTTTTGCTGCGATAACATGCATCAGAGGGCCGCCCTGTGTGCCTGGGAATATGGCCGAGTCTATAATCTTGGCATGCTCTGCCTTGCAAAGGATCATGCCGCCTCTTGGCCCTCTTAGGGTCTTGTGCGTGGTAGTGGTCACAAAATCTGCATATGGCACCGGGCTCGGGTGTAATCCTGCTGCAACAAGACCTGCAATATGAGCCATATCGATTAAAAGATAAGCGCCAACTTCCTTTGCGATTTCGCTAAAGGCTTTAAAATCAATAATCCTTGGATAAGCGCTGGCACCACCAACAATTATTTTTGGCTTAACTTCTCTTGCTTTGCGCAGAAGCGCTTCATAGTCAATATATCCGGTATCTTCTTTGACCTCATAAAACTCTGATTTGTAATATTTTCCTGAAATATTCTTCTTCATGCCATGGCTCAGATGTCCGCCATGGGATAAATCCATACCAAGTATTGTATCTCCGGGCTCCAGTACTGCGAAATATACTGCGGAATTGGCCTGTGCACCTGAATGGGGTTGGACATTTGCATGATCTGCGCCGAATATTTTCTTTGCTCTGTCAATTGCTAACTGCTCTACAACGTCAACATGCTCACATCCACCGTAGTAACGCTTTCCTGGATATCCCTCGGCATATTTGTTGGTAAGAGGTGTTCCAAGAGCTTGTAAAACAGCCTCATCTACAAAATTTTCTGATGCAATCAGTTCAATTTTGTTTCTTTGTCTATTAACTTCATTTTCTATTGCTTCTGCAACATCTGGGTCAACCTTCATTATTCGATCAATCTGATACATTATTTTACCTCCATAGTTTATCTTTATGTAATAATATTGAAAGAGGTCAAACCATTAGATTTGACCTCTGAAGCGCAATATTACCATTGCACAATCTTTTAAAACAAGTGCTAAAATGATTATAAACATTCCGAAAAAGTATGTCAAGTTATAACAAAACTTTATATAATTCATCAGTTTCAGGTGCAGAAATTTGCTTTTTTTCATTAGAAAACACTATATATCTCTTGTCTGAATCATCTAGTTTTCCTATAATTGCCGCGTCGATTCCTTCATTTTTCAAGTGCCTTACAAGCCCATCGCCGTCAGAGGCGGCTATCAGCATGCATCCACTTGATATTAACTTGAAGGGATCAATATTATAATATTCACAGATCCTTCTTGTTGTCATTCGAATAGGAATTTGCTCCATAAACAATTCAACACCGTTTCCGGAAGCTTCACAAATCTCCCAAACAGCTCCAAGAATGCCCCCTTCTGTGACATCATGCATAGCGTTCACACCGAAGCTTGCTGCAGAAAGACCGTCCCTGACAACACTGATATGATCCATAAAAGATTGTGCTTCCTCAACTGCTTGCTTACCAATTATATCTGTCAGCTCAGATTCTTTTTCATGGGCAATTATGGAGGCTCCTTCGAGTCCGGCATGCTTTGTAAGCACAAGTGAATCACCTGCTTTGGCTTGAGAGTTGACAATTAGCTTTTCTTTGAGACATCTGCCGACTGCCGTACATGAAATGACAAAGCGTGTTACTGCAGTAGTGATTTCCGTATGGCCTCCAAGCAAATCTACATTAATTGCAGAAGCTGCAGCAGTCAGTTGATCCATTATCAGTCCCAGCTCGTCCTCCGTTGTTCCGGGCGGGCAAAGTATAGTCGCCATAATTCCGAGAGGTTCGACTCCACAGGATGCGATATCGTTGCAGCTGATATTTACGGCAAGATGACCAATCTCCTTGGCTGTACCGGTGATCGGGTCACTGGATAAAACACATGCGTAATTGTCGAAACTTACAGCTGCACAATCCATGCCGATTCCAGGGCGAATAATAACTTCGCTGCGATTCATTTTTATTTTATTGAAAACTATTTTTTCTAATAAGCTATTTGGCAGCTTTCCAGTGTCCATCGATACCTCCGGTTTTTGAAAATACCTGAATTGGCAGGTCTATTAAAGTCAGTTACATCGCAAAAGCCTTATTTCAGCTTCTCCTTAACAACCTGGAACTCATCCCTGGCTATTTCGATTAAAGCTGGATTTCTTCTTGCATCAGGTGAACTGATGAGTCGGCTGAACCATTTTACAGAATCTTCGTAATTTTGGGCTCTTAAATTTAGCTCGGCTATCATAAATAAGCAAGTGTTTTCATCCAGCTTGTCCGCCGGAAATCTTTCTTTTTCATAGGTTTCTGTGTAATATTTCAAGGCGAATTTGATGAATTCAAGCTCTCGCTCATCCTCTTTAAACCGATACAGCCAGGCTATTCGCATACATACCTTTGCAAGTTCACTTGCTTTTACACCACGGACCTGGTGATTGAGAAGAACCAGCTTGAATGCCTCAATGGCAGTTTCTATACTTCGATCCCCTTCAAAGCTTCGCTGCTTCCATTTTGGAGAAATCGATTTTTTTATATTATCAGCCTCTTTATATGGTATATCAAGGAATTTGTCTGCCTGTGCGGCATATCCGCAGTGTTCGCAAACCCAGGCATCATAGTAAAGAGGATTAGTCCCGACATAATGAACACAAAAATCTGTATCCCTCTTGTCCACCTTGCAACCGCGCGCCTTTACCTTTGTCACATTGAATTTGCGTCTGCAGACAGGGCATTCAATTTCTTTTGAATATAAGTTTTCATCCATTTGACCCCTCCGAAAAGCTTTTCTATCTATATAAATGCATTAACGCATATTTTACCCGGTTTCCTGATTAAATGAGGTCTGATAAGATTGGTATAAATCTCCGCTTAACCTTATTTTCCCTTGAATTGGTTTGTAGTAATCCTCCGTAAGTTTTTTTCTCCACAGAAGCTCCTTACCTTTGTAAGCCTCTCTGTACACAACCACACGTATGCCTTTTTGGGACTTGCGTTCTACTTTTTTCTCACCATATAACAGGCTGGAATCCAATATAATTATATCAGGTTTTGGAGTATATATCCCGGTAGTTACCGTTTTTAACTTGTAAACAATACCATCCTCTCTTTTTTTACCAAGTATAAGTATATCAAGCTTATTCCCGGTTACTGATGCATAGAGAGCAATCGGATGATCAAGGTTGTTCACAAACCTAAAATCAATAGATTCTTCCGTAATAGTTGCATCTAATCCGGGACTGATATAGGAAAGCGGCATTGAATGATGTTCACGCTCGATGACATCCAATCCAGCCAGCAGCACCGAATTATATAATGTAGATGATACTTGACAAACACCGCCCCCTGTCCCCGGAACCAGCTCGCTCTTAAAAATTATCGGAGCTTCTTTATAGCCGTTTTCATGAGTTCTTGGCCCCAATACTTTATTCATTGAAAAAGTTTCTCCCGGCAGAACTATTTTATTGCTAATCCTGCTGCATGCCAATTTAATATTATCAGTACGTTTTGTATCACCTTTATTGAACCTTGTACTATATTGCGAAAGTACACTATTTATAACCTTTATTTCATCATACACAATTTGTGGTTTTTTTTCTTCAACTAAAAGTATAATATTACTAAAATCTCTCATTAATAATTGATTCTCTACCAATTCCATGTTTCTGTCAACATCCATGTTTCGATAACTGCTATCCCGTTTAAAAGAAATTTTCCCGTTAACGTAAGTTATCTCGGCGTTTTTAGCAGTTGAATCACATTCCTTCTTTATTTTTTCAAGGACTGTTCTTAACTTTTCCCTGTCATATCTTTCTTCAACGTTAAACTGCTGACCGCTCGTATAAATCCGGATTGAATTTTTTATCTTTTCAAATATGTTGCCTGTCCTGCCTTGCGCATACGCTTGCTGTACCGCATTATCCACCAGTAATTCATAGTCGATATCCTGAAGATTAACATTCCATTCACGGTTCCCATAGGTAAAGGTGAGGTTTCCCGGAGAATAGATTCGTGTAAAGTCCTCAGAGACAATTCTTTTTGCATCATTAATAGACAACAATGACACATCAGTGCCCTCAATGCTGATCCCCCTGCGGATGGTATCCCCCGTAAAAAAATATGAAAGTGCCAGCAGTGCAGCAGCGCCAACCAACAGCATAATAGTAAATACAACAACTATTCTTCTTGCAATCTTCCTGGTTTCCGACATCGACATAACTAACCTTTCCGGCTAAGGCGCATAATGCCTGAGTTGTCCGTTTATTGAGTTTCGTCACTCTATATTATGATGTCAGAAATCCTTATAGTACATGTGTGGTAATTACTCGGTAACAATGATAGTTTCGGTATCATTGATAGCTTTTTCAATCATTTCCTCAATTTGGAGCAGTTCTTCTGATTTTATAACTTCCGAAAGAACCGGTCGGGTTTTGGGGTGTTTTGCAACAAATACTGTACAGCAATCTTCATAAGGTAAAATGGATGTTTCAAATGTTTCTATTTTTCTAGCTATTTCGATAACCTCATTCTTATCCATTCCAATCAATGGTCTGAAGACAGGCATTTTTACTACTTCATTTGTAACTGCAAGTGCATGCAGTGTCTGGGAGGCAACCTGGCCAAGGCTTTCACCTGTAATAAGAGCCAGGGCGCCATTTCTTACGGCAATCCTCTCGGCTATCTTCATCATAACTCTGCGCATAATTATTGTCAGCAGCTCTTCCGGACACTTATCATTTATTTCCAACTGTAACTCAGTGAACGGAACAATATGCAGTTTTATCCTGTAACAATATCTCGCCATTATCTTTGCGAGCTCGATTACCTTATCCTTCGCACGCTCGCTGGTATATGGATAGCTGTAGTAATGAACGGCTTCCAGCTCCATTCCCCTCTTTGCCATCATCCAACCGGCAACAGGACTGTCAATGCCGCCTGAGAGCAGCAATACGGCTTTACCGTTGGTGCCGATCGGCAGTCCTCCATTTGACGGGATAATGTCACAATAGACATAGGAGCTCTCTCTTACTTCCACGTAAAGAATGAAATCAGGGTTATGCACGTCTACTCGCAGCTGCGGTATGCTATCCAGAAGAACTCCTCCGAGTTCCGCACATATCTCGGGAGACTGCATAGGAAAGTGTTTGTCTCCTCTTTTTGCTTCAACCTTGAAACATATCGAACCATCAGCAGCATTTGGAGATCCTGCAACACGGTTTTTCACAAGCTCAAGAGCAACTTTTTTGATCTCTTCAAAATCAGTTTTAATTTTCTGAACAATACTGACTGAGACGATACCAAACACCTTCACCAACCTTTGTACAGCTTCGTTGAAGTCAAAGTCATCATCCTGGGGTTCTATATAAATTCTGGCTTGTGAGCGCTTAACATCGATTTTCCCAAACCCGTATAAGGATTTTTTGATGTTCGCCATCAACTTATCTTCAAAGACCGGCCTGTTCAGACCTTTCAAAATGATTTCACCATACCTTACAAGAATGATTTTTTTCATATATTCCTCCTGAATTTATGTCTTCTGTTTATATCGATAATAGGAATGATTTCTTTAAGTGATTCAATAGTATAGTTTATCTCTTCCTGTGTGTTAAAGCCGGAAAAACTGAACCGGATAGCACTATCTATTAACTGCACAGGGACCTTCATTGCTGTGAGAACATGGCTTCTGGTGTTTTTATGCGAGGAACATGCTGAACCTGTGGAAACGTATATACCCTTTTGCTCCAGATGGTGCAAAAGTACTTCGGCGCGAACATCCTTAAATGCTACATTCAGGATATATGGTAAGGCATCAGTCGAAGAGAGAGCACTGTGATCTATTTTAGCTGCTGCAAGTTTTTCAATAAAGCTCTTTTTCAATAATGAAACATGCTCATAATGCTCCTCGAGCTTGCTCAGTGTCAGCTTGGATGCAAGGCCAAAGCCTGCTATTCCGGGCACATTCTCAGTTCCCGACCTCAGCAGTGTTTCCTGTCCACCTCCGTAAAACAGTGGGTTTATTTTTACCTTTTTTGAGACATATAATGCACCGATACCTTTCGGTCCATGAATCTTGTGGGAACTTACGGACAGGAGCCCTATGCCTGATTTTTCAGGCAGAAGCTGCATCTTACCGTAGGCTTGAACTGCATCAATATGTATGACAGTTTGCGGATTAGAAGCATCCCGAATCATAGCAATCTGTTCTGTCTTTTGTATTGCACCGGTTTCATTATTTACAAGAATAACACTGATCAAAGCTGTTTCCGGAGTGATTGCTTTGTGTAGTTGATCTATGTCTACAATACCATTTTCATCGACGCCAATGTAATCCACCCTGTATCCCTGTTTTTCGAGATGATGATAAACTTCAAGTACAGAGGGGTGCTCGATTTGAGTTGTGATAATGTGCTTTCCCTTTCTGGGGTTCGCATCAAGGTAGCCTCTTATTGCAAGATTATTTGACTCCGTTCCTCCGGAGGTAAAATATATTTGCTTGCTTTGAACGCCAAGTGATTCTGCAATTGTCTCTCTGGCTAAACGGACGATTTTCTCTGCTTCTATCCCCTTTGTATGGAGTGATGAAGGATTGCCGTACATGTTTCCTGCCACCTCGGCCATATACTCTGTAACCTCATCATACTGCCTCGTAGTCGCACTGTTGTCTAAATAGATTTCTGATAACATTACCAAACCTCATTCAAAATAAAGTACTTGCTTATCTTCGCTCTGACTGTAGTAATAATTAATGAGGCTATTATACCACATAAAGTAAGAAATATTGCAGTTATTCCTTTTACTGTGATAAACTTATGGTAACTTATGTTGAATTATAAGATAAAAAGTAGAATGTTCCACATAAAAAGAGGATTAGAATTATGATCTTGAGAAGAAATCTAAATTTAATTATATGCTTTGTGTTGTTTTTAGTGGTAATTTCAATATCCGCGCTATCTTATACTGTATACACTGCCAGTACCAGTCAGGCGGATGATCCGTCACAGCCTTTTTCAGATGTTCCGCAAAACAGTTATGCCTATACTGCGATTCATGATCTGCGCAGGTTAGGGATAACTAATGGTGTCGGAGAAAACAAGTATGGCTACGGGCGCACATTGACCAGAGGCGAGTTTGTTACATTCCTCGTTAAGTTGATGGAATGGGAGCAGGTCGTGCCTGCATCGGGATCTTTTACAGACAACCGGAACGTGAAGAAATTCTATTATGCACCGGTTGAAACAGCATTGCTCCATGGTATCATTTCTGCAAATGAAATAACGTTCAGACCTAATGACAGCATTACAAGAGAGGAAGCGGCTGTTATGATTGTTTCCTGTCTTGGTTATGGGGAGCTTTCTACAAAGCTTGATTATCTTGACAAGCCTTTTGAGGATGTCACAGGCAATGTTGGTGCAATCACTATTGCACAGGACTTTGGCATTGCAAGTGTTGATACTAATTTCAACCCATCAGGCAACATTCTAAGAGAGCAGGCTGCGGCCATGCTGATTCGTATGCGCAGTGCCATGGAAAGATCTTTAAAGGAGTTGAATGCATTCTATGCCCTCAAATCCTCTCCACAAATGGATAAGATACCGGATCTCACATCTGTTTGCTTTGGATGGAGCAAGATAAGCTTTGATCAGGAGAATGCCGAATTAATAGTTAATACAACAAAAAATACATATGGCGATAATGATTTCAATATTCCAACCGGCTTTACATCTCCCCTTTCTGTTGCTGAAGAGGCCGGAGTCCCTGCAATGCTTATGGTATATTCCTCGCAGGATGAGAAAATTCAAGATTCCGCATCCGGTCAAAAAATAGGGATACCGGAGTATCTGCTTACAAACCCGGAAGCATACCAGAAGATTATAAGTGATATAATAGCTCATGTAAAAAGT
>JAEYRF010000168.1 GCA_023409615.1 Bacillota bacterium
GTCGATGCTGAGTATATAGGCAGTCACTTCACTTTCTTCTAGTCTGTCCGGATTGCCTACCAGCATCTCAATAGGGGCTGTATCTTTGGGTATAACATTTCGGTCAATCACTGCGTACAAAACTACACTTGGATATGTAGGGGCCTGTTTTTGCGCCCATTCTCTTTTCTTTTGTGAGCTATATGCTGGATCAATCAGCTTGCCATAAAGGTTCCATACAGTTCCTGAATAAATAATATCCGGGGCGAAGAGCTCACTGTCATCATCAAGCTTTACTCCAGCGGGCTTACCGCCCTGAAACAGAATGGATACAGCCTCCCTTTGAAGGAACATATCCCCGCCGTGCTCTTCAATGGCTTTTTCCAGCTTCCCCGGCACAAACAATGTAGAGCCGGCCGGATAGTAGCTGCCGCCCACGTGGTTATCCACGAACATCACCGCCGCAAGAACAGCTGGAGCTTCTTCCACCATCGCATAGCAGTAGGTGGAAGTCAGTTTGTCAAAAAACTTGAATATCTCCGGATCAGAAAAATATTTTTGAAGTAGCTCTTTGGCGCTCATGTTTAAATATCCTAAAAAGCGGACGTAGGAAACCGGATGCTTCAGCATGCTTTTCAACGCGGTTTTGCCATCCGTTTCGTCTGCGGTATTGTAGCTGGGCGACTCTACCATGACATGGCGGTACATTGTCGCCATGTCATGGTAGAACCGATGGATATTTTCTTTCTCGCTCGGAAACACTTCTGAGAGCTCGTCCGCAAACCTATCGACGTCTGCCCAGAAACGTATCCTTTTGCCTTTGAAATTCACGCAATATAAAAGATCATGCCGTATCATATCGATCGGCTCCTCAATGCAGTTGAACACGAAGCGGTGCGCGTTGAAGCCTTTTTCACCAAAACCGTACAACATGGCAGATCCCTGATCGAAAGTTACGTCGCCGCGCCGGAATATGCCACATGATCCCCCCGGGTTATAGCTTTTTTCAACGACGGCTACGGAAAGTCCGCGTTTTGCTAGAAGGCTGGCTGCAGTCAGGCCCGAAAGTCCTCCGCCGATAATGATTGCATCGTATTTCAATGAATGACCCCCCTAGAAAATATCAATATGTTTTGCTTTAATTAGTTAAAATTTAAAATAAAAAATAAGCTGTTTACCGTAGAGAAAGAGACCCTTAAGAACCAGCATGGCATCTAATTCTGAATAGTTGTAGTCATCCTGTAGCTGCGATAACAGTTGCCTGATTTCTGCAGCAAATTTTGGAATGTCCACTTTTATCTGACTGTTTTATCAAAAAATTCTACGGCCTCTGCTATTTCATCATCACTGGGGTGTCCTTTGGCAATACCGCCAATTAATTTAAACAGCCCGTATGTATCGAATCCAAGGCAGCCATACTCACCCAAAATGCTGCAGCCCTTTTCAATTGCGATTTTTACTGCAGCATTCATATAACCTTTTTGCTTTAACCCGCAGGTATAAAGAAAAAACACTTTTTTCCCCTCCGGGAGGCTCTCCTTCATAAGATTCAGCATTCGAGGATAAAAACTGCCAAAAGCAATACCCGCCGCCAATCCAATACAGTCATATCCTGTGAGGTCAATTACCTCCTCCTTTGCTCCGTCAATCAATGTGACTTCGTAGACTGCCGCAATAGCTTCTGCCAATTTCTTTGTATTACCATGATGCGTTGATACATAAACAATTGCTGTTTTCATTCCAGATACTCACTTTCTAAAATTAAGAATAAATACCGTAATGTCATTAATATTATTCTACAAGCAATGATGACATAACGCAATCCGTTATATCTTCTGAATTGGGCTGAGGGAAGAGAACGGATTCAGTTTGTCTATGTGGTCATTACAGCGTTGGTTGTTTATATTTCTCTAATTCCTAAACTTTTTAAGTACTGATAAGTTCCGTCATAAAACTCAGGCAGACGCGTGTTATCTTCCCAGAAGCCACTGACAGTTTTGTTTGAATTGCCTTCAGGCACGCAGATAACCATCCCGGCTCTGGCACGAGTAAGCAAAACGCGATATGCATTCAACATATACTTTTGCAGTTCTTGTTTGCTTTCGGAGTTTGCCATTTGCTCGACCCATTTTGTCTGTCCGTTAAACTTATAGAAATGCCATTTGCCATTCTCATACCTCATATCGGCATCCCACAGCAGGCATGTATAATCAAGTTCCAGTCCCTGGACTTGTATTTCTGTGGCGGCATCCTCAAGATAGTTCGATGACCTAGTATCAGCTTTATCTTCAAGGAACCAATGAACAGCATTCTCATCACCCGATGGCAAAATATGTATCGCCAGGGGCTTGAATCTTGCGGCTTCCTTTGTCACTAAAACTCCGGTACGTTCTGTACCTCTTACTTTACCATGAAGCCACTTTCTTGCCTTTGCCATGTCTCGCGTTAATACAATCGGATACTTATTCTTAATTTCTTCGTAGAGAATTGACGCATTTCCATCGAAAGATAAAAGTGCATGAACAAAAGCAGACAACTTTTCTGCTCTGTATGAGCGTAACGAAACTCCTAAATGCAAACCTTCTGAGTAAGTAACATTTTTGTTGTTCTTCAGGAGTTCGTTAACCTTGCCTTCGGCATATTCATCATCAGTCAACTTGGGAGAGATAAAAACATTCCAGTTCGGAAATTGTTCATTTAATGCCTTAATCCATTCAGATATTCCAGCTTCTCCTGTATTGATTTCTTGCCCGCCGCCGACAAGGCAAACTATGGTTGCCCAGTCTTTTCGCTGATCAAGCGACCAAATTAAAAACGCCGCTTCTGACAACGGGAAATTCGGAACTTTAAGCTTGTTGCCATATGTTCCTCCTCTTTTTAGATAGTCAGCAAGTCTTTTTTGTGTCCATGAGCGTTGCGCTTCGTCAAAAATAGCAACGTGTTCAACCTCACCAAATCCAGCCTTTTCATTTTCCACAGCTTTTCCCGGATCAATTTCCAAGACTCCATTCTTGACGGGATTCCTTATCTTCGCCAACATATTATCGCGATAGCGGTGAATCATTTGAATGGATTTACTCACCTCACGGCGAGAATCGGTTTTTTTCTTTTTCTCGTTTCTATCGCGGCATCTTTTAAAATTATCTTGAGCAAGGGCTTCTGTTAATACTGCTACGAGAGGACCATTTCCGGACAGATAGACTGCACTTTCATCTTCAACTGGCTTGTCCCCACCTTGATATGTCTGCTTTATTGCTACATCAAGCCCAACTAGTGTTTTCCCGGCACCCGGAACTCCTGTTACGAAGCAAATGCTTTTTTCCTGCTTTAACTTGCTGTCCCGAATTACTTTCAGGATATATGCAATTGTTTGGTCCGTAGAAACTTTGTCTGCTTCGTGCCGGGTAATGTTTTCAACAGAGTGATTTTCGTATAAGCTCCTGGCTGCTTCAATTATCGTTGGAGTAGGGGCATACGGACTGATAATCCAATTGGGATTAACAGGTAATTCGTCAGGGAATCTTTTCAACACTGCAGCAATCAAAGTCGAAATGCCTGATTTGCCTGTGACAAGAGGATTAACTACATTGTCATCAGCATAAGGAGACATTTGAATGCTTGTAGACGAATTGCGATGATTGGTTGCAATAAGGATTGGCACAATTATTTTGTCCTGACTAAACTTGTGGAAGTTTTTCAAGTCAAGCGCATAATCAAGGACTTGGTCAATGTCGGCCTCTAATATTCTGGATTCGCCCACCTTAAATTCAAGGCAAAAAATGATTCCTCTAAGAAGCAAGACCACATCGATTCTCTTGCCCAGACGAGGAATATCATACTCAAACACAATCTGCCCATCCTCGCATGAATATTGAGAAAGAACATGCTTTAAAATAGATATTTCTGCTTTCCAGGCATCCCTGGTAGTTGTAAGAGCATCACCATGGTAATTGTCACATAGTAAGCCAAATAGCGAGTTATCTTCCGCATTATTGAATTTATCAAAACTACTATTGTATAGACAGCGATTACTCATGAGCGACCCTCCCCTTATAGAAATCTAATTACAGTCCAAGTGATAAAATTCTCATTTCTGAATTTATTGTACCATATAAACGCAAGTTGTTGATAAAAACAGAGGACACAACGGAAATCCGTTATGTCCTCTATTATGGTTGCGGGGGCAGGATTTGGACCTGCGACCTTCGGGTTATGAGCCCGACGAGCTACCGGACTGCTCCACCCCGCGATATATAATTTGCGGCTGTAATGCGTTTCTTCTCAACCGCGCTTATACAGTATAACACCGCGATACTGATATTGCAAGCGGTTTTTTCAGGTAATGTACGGCAATTGAGCCTAAAATTGAGCCTGATCGAACCTTTCAAACAAAATTTGTCTACCGGTTGAAAACTAAAATTATTATACCTAAAATAATAACATATATGACACAGTACTTATATGTTTTCCCCAACAATTTACCTTCACAGTTGTCAAGTCCGGTAGCAGAAGTTGCAATGGCAATACTCTGCGGCGATATCATTTTGCCTGCAGTGGCGCCGCTGGCATTAGCTGCCGCAATCCACTCCTGGCCCATTCCAAGTTTAACGGCTGCCTGTTTTTGCATATTACCGAATAAGACATTTGACGAAGTATCACTTCCTGTAATAAATGTGCCTATTGCGCCCAGCAGAGGTGCAATGATCGGATAGAATCTTCCGCTTACAGCCGCGATCATACTTGCAATTGAATCTACCATTCCGGAATAACTCATCACCTTTGAAAGGGCTACTATGGCCAATACTGTTACAATGGTCAGTTTCACCTGTCTCATGCCAGCATGAAACCTTCAATAGAAGCTTGGATTATGAAACCGGCCGGCATCTTGAAATAAAGAATTCCTATAACGATACTTATTATTAGTGAAATAGTACTTGCAATGTATGCAGGCATTTTTAACTTGCCTAAACTAATAAGAAGCCATAATATAGGTACAATTGCTGATAAAAAACCAATCATCTGATTTAATGTCATGCTTATCTCCTCAAACTACTCTCCCAGGCTGTTTGACACAATAACTTATCAAACATCCAGTGAATAACTTTATCTCTAAATTGAACTTCTGCAAACAACGTATTATATATTACTACAAACACATAGCGTTCACAATGCAAATTTAAAATTGAATTTTTATATTTGAAAATAAATATCAATAAGTAGATTTCAAATTTATGAAAAATATGATACAATTGCTAAAGGACTTGAGCAAGAATTTCTCAATTATAAGGGGGATGTGTAAGATGGCAGTTGCTAAAGAAAAATTAACCATAAAAAACAAATCCGCTGTAAAAGCGCTAGATGTGATTGAATTTATTGCTTCAAATAAAAATGAGCCAATGCGTCTTCAGGATATAGCTTCAGGTCTTTCCATGAATGTGAGTACCGTTCTACGTTTTTTAACGGCGTTGCATGAGTGTGGATATGTTCAGCAGGACCCGGACACACTCCGTTACAACTTGACATATAAAATTTGTTCGATATCCAATAAGGTAAGCTCCAACTTGCGTTTATACGATATTGCACTTCCTGTGATGAAACGAATCGCATCTAAGATGAATGAATCAGTATGTCTTGCTGTCGAACAAGATATGTCGGTAGTATATATTGGTATTGTAAATGGTCCCGACCAGATGCTTCGAACGATGAACCGTATCGGCAACAGGGCACCTCTGCATTGCACAGGAGTAGGAAAGTTACTGTTGCTCAATCATACTGAAGAATATATTGATAAAATGATAGCTGTAAAGGGACTGCCTGTATTTACGACAAACACAATATCAACAAAGGAAGACCTGATAAAGGAGTTGGATGATGTGCTCCGAAAAAGGCATGCCTATGATAACGAAGAGTGTGAAATCGGGGCCAGATGCATTGCAGTACCTATCTTTGATTACACGCAAAAAATTATAGCCTGCATCAGTGTTACAGGAACAATTTTCAGAATGACAGACGAAAAGTTAAATCAGAATTTAGACTTTTTATTGGATGAAGCCTATAAGCTCTCTGTTAAGCTTGGATATGATATTGAAAAAGATATCTCTCTTTAAAAAGATATCTTCCCCATAAATTATGTTTCTTCCGCTAATAAAATATCGAGTTCTGTCAACTCAATAAACCGGCCGACATCGACATAGCCACATAAACGTGTTAGTACCTGAGGTTTATACATCTCTTTTGCCTTACCGGAATATTTTTCCCAGTACAAGGAGGCTTCCTTTAAAAGTTTGACAGCTTCCGCTTTGTTCTCCGAATCATGATAGTGTTTATATAAAAGCAGATAAGTCGCCGCCTTAAGCTTCAGCGAATAGTAGAAACCGAGATATGATAATGCTTCCATATCATCAATGGTATATGATAGCTCGTTATCCTTACCTGCAAGGTATCTCAATTCTGCAAGATTATCCTGTACGAACTGCGAATAATTCCAGATTTCTTCAGCTGCCTGAATTGGAGTCTTTTCACTGCCCAATTTACCTGCAAGCTTATGTTCACAGTATTCTTTGACAGAGTAGTAATTACTTCCCGGTGCGCTGCCGCATTCCATAAATTCATTGATATCAGCAAACACTATTTTATCTTCCGGGGGCTTATGGTACATACAGCAGCCCTCCGGGTACCACTGAAAGTCATAATCATGCCAATGGGCACAGTTCAGCACGGGCACTATGGCAGATGCTTTTTCCCATGTATCATAAACCAGAGTGCAATCCTTACCGAAATGGCTATTGAGCTCTTCGAGGAAGAATTCTTCCGGCAAATCAACATCATATGAGAGTTGTCCCCATATCATGAACATATACCACATTTTTTCTATAAATAAGGGATGTGATAAGTCCCGCAGGTCCATGTAATCTCTTCCCCAGGTATATCCGTCTGCTCCCATATAGAATCCCGTCATCGCATCTGTTGGCATATTCCTGATGTATTCCCGTGCATACTCGGGATCTCCCCACCTGTACATATAAAAATCATCATTCCTGACTGTCAGCCAAATCTTAATACTTTCCTTTTTTTCTTCAAGAAAAGTATTGATAAAAGAGGGCGTTGTGGTGGAATACATATGAGCCTGCGAATACTTGAAGCTAATCTCAAAAGGGCATGGAAACTCCGTAAAGGCATTTACAATGCTATCATATCTTGTCATCTGCATTCTGTGAATGAACCTGAATTTCCTGTCAGGGTGCTCCGACAAATATTCCGTGATACCTCTTCCATACGTTTCTTTAATAAAACCAATATCACTGTCATCCATTCTCATATTCTCACCGGTCGTGACACCAATGCCGGCAAGAAGCGGGTACGTATCCATCAGAGCCTTTACCCCGCAATAGAAATAATCCCTTGTAACCGGATTGTCCTGGTTACAATCTATATCGTAGCCTGACTTCTCCGTCCCGTAAACGAATACGTTCCAGGTGAACAGAAATACCTCTATGCATCTGTCTTTGGCATATTGCATTACTCTGCGCCAAAAGTCCGTTTTCTCATCCATCGTCATCTTTTTGACGGTTACAAGGCTTTCATGCATATCGGGAGTATACATATTGTTTCCTTCCAATGTTGCATGAAAATACTTGGTCGTTCTCTTTACATCCTCCAGTGCCGTTTCCGGATACTCGGGAATCCGGACCAGAGATGGAAATGGCGACAGAGTCCATAGAGACAAAACGTTGTAGTTATTGCAGGCCATTCTATCAAGGAATTCCTCCCAGAAGGAAAAATCCCACATGTTCAAGATATTTAGAGAAGCGGAATCTGACGCATCCGAATAGCTTGGGGTTCTTGAGTCTAAAGGGATGTTTAACTTAATGCCTCTTTTTCTGATAAATGGTGATGTATTTTTTTCTGCAAAGGAATCTATATTCCCTTTATGTGTAATCAAATTTGCTGCGTATAGTACTGCGTTCATGAAACCGCTGTCAGACCCCGCTTCAATGGTGAACTTCTCATTATTATAAACGATACGATAGCATTGCTCTTCCAACTGCTCCGCTTTAACCAGGCTGAGAACATATCCACGGCCTTTTCCTTTCTCACGGATTGCGTTTTCAAGCTTTCCGAGAGCAAATTGTATAGGCTTTGTTATTTTTATAATCGTGTCAATTTTAAACATAAGTTTCCCTCCGCTGATATGTCTCTCTGGTCTATCGCTTATTTTACTGCAAATCTTCAGGCAAATAGGCCGGCAGTTCGACTCCGCCTTCCTTAAGGGCTCTCTGCAGCTTCCTTATATTAATATCCCTCGGCATGATATTCTCTTCAACCGATATCGCGGCTGCCGCTCCCGCTGCCTGCCCTGTCAGCATACATGCAGATATAGCTCTGATACTGCCTTCTGCAACATGGTTTGTGCTGATGCACCTTCCGGAAACAAGCAGATTATTTACCCCTATTGGAATAAGACACCTGTATGGTATGCTGAATGTTCTATCATCTTTGACAGGAACATAGATATGTCCGTTATAGCCGCGGCCCTCCATTTCGCCGTTGCCTTTTGTCAAAAGCTTTTCATCCGGGGTCAGCATGTCATAAATCCTCGGATATATTGCTATTACATCGTCAAATTCCCTGTTCGCTTCGATATCATCTTCCGTCAGTTCATATTCTCCCTTTATTCTCCTGCTGTCACGAAAACCGATTTCAGGAGCTATGGAGGCTAGCTCCAGATTCTGCATTCCTTCAAAGTTTTCTTTCATGTAGTGATACATCTCAAGGATATACTCTCTGCATTCCATCTCACCGCGAGTTAGATCATCGACATTTGTGGGGTCAATCCCATAAGCGCATGGATAATTAACGTAGCTTACCTGACCACCGGGAGTAAGACGGCCGAATGGTATATCCTGCCTGTAGCAGCTCAACCCTGTTTTTCCTGCCCTATAATCTTCATGGAATTTCTTCATGATATCCTTTAAGTGGTCACGTCCGTCCGATAATAATTCAGAATCCGCACCGGCCACCCTGAAGTTTACTGTACCCGGCTGGCACCTTCCGTCTGTATCTCTTCCTTGTGCAAACTGAACACCTGCGCTGAATGCAACGTCTCCATCACCGGATGCGTCTATAAATTGAGCCGCTTTTATGGCTACAGGTCCCTGTTTGCTTTGGATGATGATGCACTGTATTGTACCATCCTCTATTATTACATCGTTTACAAAGGCATGCAGCTTGACTACAACATTTTCTTTCTTCATGAATGCATCAAGAAAAATCTTCAAATATTCGCTGCTGAACCTGTGCGGAGAGTTTTCACGGATATCATCCGACCTTCCAAATTGCTTCTTATATTCTTCCTCAATTTCCGCATATATACCGCTGATTTTCAAATTGGTATTGTGAAAAAAGTGATTACACGTTTCCACATACGATGCCGTTATATTCCCGCCAAGGAACCCTCTTTTCTCTATCAGCAGCGTCTTTGCCCCGTTTCTTGCCGCCGCTATCGCCGCACCGATTCCTGCCGGGCCTCCGCCAATAACTGCTACATCATACACTTCTCGCACTTCAACTTTTTTCTCTTTAATTAAATATTCCATATCTGTTCATCTCCTAAAACAATATTTTTATTGCTTCATATTCGTCAAGCCTGTCCACAGTAAAGCAGACAGAATTATCCCGATATTCAAAGGGCAATACTTTATCGCCGACAATTGTTTTCACCGTCTTTGGACATTTATCCGACGGTATTACCAAATGGCTGTTATAAACCGTTAACGGACTAAAATAACTTAACCCGAAGCTTCCGCTGTTATTTACCATCTGGACAAATAGTGTCCCGTCCCTCTTTTCCGACAGGCTAACCTCAACCATCGGGGTCAATTCGCCGTCTGCCAGAGGTTTTATCCCGCACAGGCTCAAAATGACATCCTTCATAAACCAGAATGGATTGCTCTGTCCATTCTGCGTATAAAAGGCGCCGGGGAGCCATGGAATCCAAACGCCAAAGCCTTTCTCATATTGATGCTTTGTCATACCCGGTATATCACTAATTGTTGTAAAGTAGCATCTCTCAGGAGGTCCATACATATGTGGCGGAATCAACTTGAGATATTTCTGTGTGTCTTCACCCGGTACTGTAAAAACAAAGTCATCCCCGACCGCAACAGCCTTTGTATCCTCAAGTGAAGGAAACAGTGACTTCTCACTATCTTGAATAAGGCACATTGACGACTTCATATCATGTCTGATATTTGATATTGCTTCTATCCCAAGGCACTTCAAAACCTGATTTTCCAATCTCCCAACCATTTCATCGTACAGACCGGTCTCTCCTGAAGCAACTACCGTTCCCCCTGCCTTGACAAAGTTATCTATCTTTTTTGATTCTTCATTTGAAATATATTTAATATCAGGAAGTATCAACAGCTTATATTTACCCAAATTCGCATTCATAAATTGCGACTGAAGTATTTCTGCAAAAGAAACATGGCTCTCTGTCAGAGTTCTCATCCAGCCGTGTTCCTCCGGGGTAATATTCCATCTGTGTGTCCTCATCATCAGGACCTGAGCCTTTGACTTAAGTCCAATGTAATCATTTTCATGCTCTTTATGGAATGCAAATACTTCCTTAACGCTCTTAAAGGCCGACCTGTCAAGGCGGTTATCAGGCCTGCCGATAAAGTAGTAATCCAATCCGCCAAGGTTTACCAGGTTTTGCCACAGTCTCAGCTTCTGCTGATGCGGACTTACAGAAATATGCCTCAAACCATATCCTATATAATCCACGGTTGTATCAGAGCAAATAATATCACTGGATCCGTCCCCCAATATAACGCGGCAATTGCTGGAGGCATGATATTGCCTGTGCATGCTCTCTTTGATCTCGGTAGCCGCCTCGATCCTTGCGTAAGCTTCATCATCAAAACACAGATTACTATTAATGGACTTCACAAGCGCTGTTACATTCTCTCTGTGTTTCTTGAAAAGCACAGTCTGGAACTGCATGTACATTCCGTAAACAGGATCATTAAAGTCCGCTTTTTCAGGTAATTCATGTCCGTACATTTCCCTGAATTTCTTCTTGCAGCTTTCGCAATGGCAGAAGCCGTAATCCTTAAAATCATAGTCCTTGAACTGGAAGCCTCCCATATTGCAGAAAAGGCCGTCAAAGGGTATCTTATCAAACATTTCCTTAAGAATCAGGAACGCGTATTTTTGCTGATATTCTCCATTCAGACAACACTGCACATCTCCGTTATAATTCATTATTCCATTATCGGCAGTTCTGAATGCCCATTCCGGGTGCTGGTCATAAAGGCTTTTCCTTACTTTTGAGAAGTCAGTTCTAGCGATAACCTTAATATTATTTTTATGACATAGGTCAACAATGTCCTTAAGACTGTCCCCCTGCAGATACGGGCTTTGGAAATGAAACTCCAGATCCGTTTTATAACTGGCAATAATTCCTGCCGCATTTAGCAGAACAACGTTTGCATAAAATTCCTTCAGTTCCTCTACATATCTTTCCGCTGAAATATCAACCATATCAATTTCTCTTAAGTTAGTCTGAATCATCCTCCACGGATAATCCTTCCACCACATAATATTATCCTCCGTATACACAATATGATTCAATCCACGTACCCGCTCTGAAATTCAAGTGGATCATTCAATGGAAACGGTTCATTTGATATTTTGTTTTTTCTGCTTAAGCGAATGACCTATCCCATATTCTGAAATAGGCCGTTCGCCTTAAGCTTAAGCTTGTCGCTTAGATAATTTTACCAGGTATATTTATTAATATCCGTCTGGGAACAGTTGTGCATCATGTGCAGCAAATTCCTGCCAGCACTTTTTCATATCGTCCTGTGCCCTTAAATCAGTAACAAGTATTGCGGATCATATTTACAAAATCCTTCGTCCCAAATAAATATCTAAAATTTTCTAATCCAATAAAGTCGCTTCCAAAAATACCTTTTCTGACGCTAAAATCCTCAAAAGCTATCACCAAACCCGAATATGGGAGATACTTAAAAACAAAGATCCAGATGAACCCGGGAAGAATCAATAAATATCGGTATTTACTTTTTTTAATATTCTTCCAAAGTTTTTTTGCTTTAGCTGAAAAAGACACATTGTTCAAGTTTGTTTTCGATGTTATTGCTACATTTCCATCCATAGGCTTTATATACCCCCCCGTTCTACTTCTATCGCCTGACAAATTGCAGGATATATGCGTACATAATTTGCTTAGTAGACAAATTCTCTTACATTCCCAAGATCGTTGCCCATAGAGCAGTCTATGGAAGGATCGCATATAACATCAATAACAGCAGGCTTGCCACTTTCCTGTGCACGTTGAAGAGCACCTTCAATATCAGCTGCATCAAATACACGCTCCGCATAGCAGCCGAAGCCTTCCGCTACCTTTACATAATCTACCCAATCCTGATTTTCCGACATTTCAACAGCGTATTCATAGGAATAGGCATATTTCTGATTCTGGCGAATAAGTCCAAGATATGCATTATTTATTATGAAAACAATAACCGGAACATTGAATTTAGCACATACTGCAAGCTCCTGTGCGTGGAAGGTGAAGCCGAAATCTCCAATAACAGCAACAGTTTGCTTGCCGGTAGCTATACCGGCTCCGAAAGCGGCAGGTATATCATATCCAAGACAGCCTGCGCCGCCTGATGGCAGATAATGTCTGGGAGAATCAATCTCCTGAAGCTGCCCTGACCATATTTGTGTGATACCGCAGCCGGTGGTGAATATGGCATCGTCTTTGAAATATTTGTTCAATTCTGCAAAAGCCCGGTGAGGGTTGATCGGCTTGCTGTCATAATCCGTCTTTCTGGCAAGCTCATTTCTTAATGTGCAGAGGTTCCTTGTTATTTCCCATTTTGACGAGAACCCACGTTCCTCAGCTTCCATAACAAGTGCATCTATTGCTTTCTTCGCATCTGCAACGATACCCAAATCGGCAGGAAATATTTTGCCTATCTCTGAGGGCTCAACATTAATGTGAATGAATTTACGATCACCGCGGTAAACATCAATATTACCGGTATGGCGATCCGTAAATCTGCATCCTATACCTATTACCAGATCGGATTCCAGGAAAACCTTATTTCCTATTGGCTGTCCTACCTGGATACCGCAATGTCCGGCATTCAACGGATGCTCCTGAGGGATGCCTCCCTTTGCCATATATGTCGTAATTACAGGAGTATTTAGAATCTCAGCAAGCTTAACAAATTCCTCTGCAGCATTTGCAAGTATTACGCCTCCACCCATAAGAAGTATTGGTCTTTGCGCAGCCTTCACCATTTCTACAGCCTTAGCAATATCCTCGGCTTTGGGTGCAGGATTATCAAATATAGCCGGTTTATAGCTATCGATATCATATTCAATATCTGCATTCTGAATATCAAGCGGAAGGTCAATTACTACAGGCCCTGGCTTGCCTTCCTTTGCAATTCTGAAGGCTTCATTAAATATCTCAGGAACTTTTTCGGGATCCATTATACAGTATGTTTTTTTTGCAACAGATTCAGTAATCTTCGCAATATCAACACACTGAAATGCATCTTTCCCAAGCTGTGCCCTCACGGCCTGTCCAGTTATTGCAATAAGCGGAATACTATCAATATGACAGGTATAAATTCCGGTTACAAAATTCGTAGCACCCGGCCCTGATGTACATAGCGCAACAGCCAATTTACCACTGGCTCTGTAAAATCCTCCTGCAGCATGTACACAGCATTCTTCATGACGGTGCGTATAATGCTTTATTCCTGACGAAGCAAGATGCTTGTACAGGCCATTAATACCTGCGCCCGGAATTCCGAATGCATCAGTAATCCCTTCTTTCTCCAGTATCTTTACGATTATTTCAGAAACCTTCATTCTACTGTCCCCCTGAAATTAATATGAAAAAGACTAATTCTCCTGGTAAACATTAAGCTGTTTAGAAAATATTGTTTCACAATTTAAAACCCGGTTTTATAAATAATATACTACAGCAAAAAAATAGATAACGCAATATATTTTTAAAATTTAATTTTTATATTTGAAACTATAGACACAAACAAAAAAACCTCGGGTTATACCCAAGGCTTTTGCTTTTGGTGCCGCTGATCGGACTTGAACCGATACGATGTTGCCACCGAGGGATTTTAAGTCCCTTGTGTCTGCCATTCCACCACAGCGGCGTATCTGATAAGAAATATTCTTTAATTTTGCACTACACAATAATAACATCCCATAGTTGAAAAATCAAGCATTGTAACGGGCCATATATTTCTAAAAATATTGTGTGGATTTACGGTAACCTCCGCCGCCCCTTTTTGCCTCAAAGCCCTTTTTAAGATCGTGCATCTTCTCGTCACTGTCTTTCATAAACTTAGCCAGACGATCCTCGAAAGACTGGCCTTCATTACCTCTGCCCCAATCCACTTCCATAGGTGGCCTGCAGCCTCTGGGTGCTGTCCTGGGAGCTATTTTGGGATCAACTGCCTTCTTGATGGACAGACTGATTTTGCCGTTTTCCATTGAAAGAACCTTAACCTTGACTTCCTGGTTTTCTATCAGATGATCTTTGATGTCTTTTACATATTCATCTGCAATTTCTGAAATGTGAACCAACCCTGTTTGTCCTTCAGGCAATTGAATAAAAGCTCCAAAATTGGTTATCCCGGTAACCTTTCCATCAACGATATTACCAACCTCAACAAGCATACGGAAAGAAATCCTCCTTCATGTTTATACAAAAGCGGTCAATGCCGCTAATAATAGGCTCCGGTGTGTGTTTAATAGATTTTGCTCCAGTGAGTAATTCGATTATATAGTAAATGAAATATTTCGTCAAGCCCGTATTCATAGGCTTCTTACCACATCATTAGTTCACGCATCATTAGTTTACGTGCCTGATTTTCTTCTTGACTCTTTTGAGCCTGAAGAAGTCCTCACGTTCTTTTTCTTCGAGAACCTCCTGAATATACTTCACTTGTTCTTTATACTTCGGGATCTGTATGTGTTGCAGCGCATTCGTCCTCTTGTTTGTCTTTTCAATCTCCTTCGCCAGCTTGAATATAGAGTTTTCGATCTCAGCAAGCTCGTAAATCCTGTAACGCACTTCATTGAACCTCTGCCTTGCCACATCCAGGGAAAGGTTAGTGTTGAAAAAGCCATAGGAAGGTGTAATATCACGTTTTTTATACCTGACTGTAGGAATATCCACTCCCATGACGCTTTTTAGCAGAACATCAAATGACTCGTCGTTCGGGATACTGTAGCTCATATCCTCTACATTCCTGATACCCATGGTAACATTCGCTGTCTGCAGAGCTTGATAGGCCTCAGAGATCACAAAATAGATCTCATCTTGAATGCTCTTAGCCTTGTCCACCAGCACCATCATTTCCTTGATCAGGACATTCCTCTTCTTATCAAGCAGTTCAAACCCGCTCTGTGAGAGCGCTAATGAGGACTTGGCCTTCATGAGATTCGATTTTGTCGGTGCAATCTGCACAGCCATTCCTATTTCTCCCCATTCCGCCGATAGTATTTGCGTATAATTTCCGGCTGTAAACGGTCAAGCTCGGTCTCAGGAAGTATGGAAAGTATCTTCCAGCCGATATCCAACGTTTCAGTAATGCTTCTGTTTTCATTTTCTCCTTGGGAAATAAACTTTCTTTCCAGCTCACGTCCAAATTCCAGGTAGGTTTTGTCAATATCACTCAAGTCATCTTCACCAATAATCTGAGATAACGAGCGTACATCCTGTACCCTTGAATAGGATGCAAACAACTGGCTTGAAAGGTCGGAATGATCCTCTCTTGTGTAATCCGCTCCAATGCCATCCTTCATGAGCCTTGACAGGGACGGAAGAATGTCGATCGGCGGATAAATACCCTTCTGGTTAAACTCACGATTAAGCACAATCTGCCCTTCCGTAATAAATCCAGTCAGATCGGGGATCGGATGTGTAATATCATCATTGGGCATAGTAAGGATCGGGATCAGAGTGATGGAACCTTCCTTACCCTTCAGCATGCCCGCTCTTTCATATATAGTGGAAAGGTCACTGTATAGATATCCAGGATATCCTTTTCGAGATGGGACCTCCTCCTTTGCCGATGAAATCTCACGCAGAGCCTCAGCGTAGCTGGTCATGTCGGTCAGAATGACCAGCACATGCATATCCCTCTGGAACGCAAGATATTCAGCAGTGGTCATTGCACACCTTGGCGTTGATATCCTCTCAACAATCGGCGCATCCGCCGTGTTGATATACATTACAACATGGTCCAGAACGCCGGCCGCCTGAAAGCTTCTGATGAAATAGTCGGCGTCATCATGACGTACGCCCATTGCTCCAAAGACGACTGCGAAGTTGTTGTTGTTTGCGCCTTCGATCTTTGCCTGCCTTACGATCTGAACGGCAAGTTCATTATGCGCAATACCGTTTCCCGAAAAAATGGGCAGCTTCTGCCCTCTGATGAGGGTCATCAGTGCGTCGATAGACGAGATCCCTGTCTGTATGAAATTTCTAGGATACTTACGGGCAACCGGATTGATGGGTCGGCCATTGATGTTCTGCCTGTAAGAGGAAATGATCTGATACGCTCCATCTATGGGCTCACCCAAACCATTGAAGGTCCTGCCCAGTATTTCTCCCGACAGCTGAATTGACATAGGTTCTCCGGAGAATACAACGGATGTATTATTCGTCGAAATGCCCGACGTTCCTTCAAATACCTGAACGATTACATTATCGCCCTCTATTTTAATAACCTTCCCGATACGATCCTCTTGATTATCGATTCTTATAGAGACCATTTCTCCATAGGAAACATCCTTTACATCACTTAGGACAATCAACGGTCCTTCTACTTTTTCTAATTTTAAGTACTCTTTTCTCATAACCCTACTTCCTTTATTCAGCTAGTCTCTGTGCGACCTGCCTATTCGTACTTCTCACTCAAACTGCGGTATACACTCTTTATCTTGAGGCACAGATCATCCAGTCCTGTAAGATCATCATTGGGCACCTCATATTTCATCTTCAGGATATCCTGCATAATGTCCTGGCTTCGGATCATGGAAATCGGTATACCCATTTTTACACATTTTAGAGCATTCTCGTAAAAGGTATCAATTACCTTCATCATTTTGTATTGCTTCTCTATAACCACATATGTGTCATTTTTATGGAGCGCATTCTGCTGGAGAAATCCCTTTTTTATAATTCTTGCAGTTTCCAAAACAAGTGCTTGATCATTGGGTAGAACGTCCTCTCCAACCAATTGAACGATTTCATTCAGCTTTTCATCTTCCTGGAGCAGCTTCATCATTTTAGACCTGAGCATCAGCATCTCAGGAGAAATCTTGTCGTCGTACCAATCCCGCAATGTGCTAATATATCCACTGTAGCTGGTTAGGTAGTTGATCGCAGGATAATGCCTTGAGTAAGCAAGCTTTTTGTCAAGTGCCAGGAAGGTGGTCACAAATCGCTTTGTATTTTCTGTAACAGGTTCGGAAAAATCTCCGCCAGGAGGTGAAACCGCACCAATAATCGTAACGGAGGCTTCCCCCCCCATCAGCGTCTTAACACAACCGGCTCTTTCGTAAAACTCTGCCAGTCTTGAGGGCAAATATGCAGGATATCCCTCTTCCGCAGGCATTTCCTCAAGTCGGCCTGAGATCTCTCTTAATGCCTCTGCCCAACGCGATGTGGAGTCAGCCATAATTGCCACGTCATATCCCATATCCCGGTAGTATTCAGCCATTGTGATTCCTGTATAAATAGATGCTTCACGAGCCGCAACCGGCATATTTGATGTGTTTGCAATAAGTATTGTCCTCTCCATCAACGGCCTGTCCGTCCTCGGGTCTATCAGCTTCGGGAACTCCTCCAAAACGTCCGTCATTTCGTTTCCTCGCTCACCGCAGCCGATATAGACAATTATATCCGCATCACTCCACTTTGCCAGCTGGTGCTGTGTTACTGTTTTGCCAGTACCGAAGCCCCCCGGAAGTCCTACTGTTCCGCCCTTGGCTATAGGAAAAAAGGTGTCAATGACCCGTTGCCCGGTTATAAGCGGCTTATAAATCGGAATCCTGTCGGCAAATGGTCTAGCCCGTCTTACAGGCCATTTTGTTGATAGTGTAAGCGAAACCTTTTCTTTATTTGCCTTTTGAAGTACAACCACCGTATCCTTAAGGTTATATTGACCATCCGCCATAGCATTTGTTACAGTTCCTTCCGTACGCCATGGCACGAGCAGCTTGTGCGTGATACTCTGCGTTTCCTGTACTGTGGCATACACCATCCCGGCCTTCAAAACATCTCCTTGTTTGACTGTGATATGAACGTCCCACAGCTTCTGTTCATCAAGTGATAAAAGTCCTATCCCCTCCGGGATGAAATCCTCGGAGATACCATTGATTCTCAGCAATGGTCTTTGTATACCGTCAAAAATATTTCCGAGCATTCCAGGTCCTAATGTAACAGAGAGCGGACTGCCTGTATATTGGATATGTTCACCAGATTTCAAGCCTTCTGTCTCTTCATAAACTTGAACTGTAGCCGTATCACCATCAATTGACACAACCTCACCGATCAGCTTTTGCCTGCCGACCGTAACCATTTCATTCAGTTTAAATGAGCCCATGTTGGAGCCCTTTACAACAGGCCCATTAATGACCTGAACAACACCTTCATACTGTTCCATTTGCATCACCTGTTTCACCTGCTTCTAATGCCTTAAATAGTGTTTGCATCATATAAGACCGGTTATCCTCTAAAAGCGCCTTTATGGAGAAATTAATCCTGATATTCCTGTTGGGATTTTCCGCAATGAATCCACCAATGATGCTGTCATCAGCCACCTTCACCGATAATTCTTTCTGATGCGAACTCACAAATTCCTCTTTGATACGCTCAGCATACTTTTCCCGATCGCGGTCTGTCATATAGATCGTCAGAGCCTCTGGGGACGGATCCTCAGCGCACAACTTCTTTACAAGAGAGATCAGATACTCACCATAATTGTCGGACTGAATAAAACTGTTGATCTTTTTCATCAGCTCCTCCATCATGGTAACAAAAAGCTTCTCTTTAGCGGCCATGTAGTCTTTTTTTATAGAAATCCTGATCTTGCTGATCATCTCAGCTCTTTCAGCCACTGCCTTTTTTTGCGATTTATTAAGCAATTCCTCCGCTTCCCTATCGACCTCAATCCTGTTACTCTGAAGCCGTGCTTCATAGCTTTTCCGTATTTTATCCATCTCATCGGAAAATTTATCGCTCATAGAACGATGCAGAAGTTTGGAAAACATCTCTAATTTTTGTTCAATCGTTACCATCCGATTCACCTCATATTTCAGCTGAACTGTAAGCCCTTAAATCACTAAATCACAGCGACAGAATAATTAGATATGAATACCCACTGAATCACGGATATAACTTGCAATCATATCATGTGAACGGGAGCTGCCATGTCTGTCCGGTATTTCAACGATCAGTGGTTTTTTGGTTTTCAGCTTCAGCTTCAAAACCTCTTCCTTCACCTGATCCACAATTTTTTCGGTCAATATCAGGATTCCAATGTCCTCACGCCCAACAGCATCTTTAATAGCCTGAAGCACCTCATCCCGGTCATGTGCGACCACACCATCCACCCCGGCAAGTCCCATGCCAACCCATGTATCCTTATTGTCACTTATCAGAAATGATTTCATAACATCCTCTCTACACGAACAGTATCAGAATGGATATGATCATGCCATATATCGCGATACCTTCCGCCATACCAACAAATATCAACGTTTTACCAAGGATAGATGAATCTTCGGAAACAGCTCCAATCGCAGATGAACCAACCGAGCCAACTGCAAGTCCGGTTCCTATAGTTGCCAAGCCGGTACTTAATGCCGCTGCAAGGTATTTAAATCCATCTCCCAGCGAGAGGCCTGTAGCAGCCGCTGCGGCAGCCTCAGCTTCACCTTGGGCATATACAGGGCTTCCAACCAGCGCCATCACTATCATAGCAATCATAACGACTCCAAATGCAGATACAGAGGCAAAAACCGCCTTCCTAACACTTCCCTTTTTGTTATTTCTCATTGCTTTCCTACCATACCAAACGGTCCCTGCCGCAATCAAAATTGCGACTGCTAGTAATATAATGTACTGCATAGTGCTCATCCTCTCAAATTTTATATTATTTTATGCTTAATTATTTATTTTCGCCGGGTTAAACACCACTCCGCCTCCTTGGAAGTATTTCCCGAACATTTCATAATACTGCAAACGAAGTCCCTGTATAAACACAACCAGCCCTTCCAATGTCAATATAAGAAGATTCCCAAATATCAGTATAATGATTTTCAGGACAATGTTCTCCGTCATCTCTGACATGACCAGGAAAGCCAGGAACAGCCCTGCGTGGTTCAAAGCGAACGCGCCTACACGGATAAAGGAAATGGCATTGCTGAGTGTGGACAGAACCGTCTCAACAGCTTCAAAAATACTTTCAGTCAAGTAAGCGCCAACGGTTCCATGTATTAATGGCCTGTTATTCAAAATCAAATTCGACAGGGGAGCCTTTGCCATCATCAGGATCAGGCTCAAAAGCATGGCCAGAAGCGGCAAAATCACAGGCAGTGCAATAATGCCTGTCACTGCAACGATAGTTAATATTAGACCCATCAAGAATATATAGCCTGCCAGCCCATTCTTGCCGAAAATACCCTCCTCGATGTTTCCTCTCCGGACGGCATTGATAATGCCAAAAATGAAAGATACCGTCAGTGCCGCAACACCAAAGACTACGCCTGCAATCAATATCATCGGAATATTCTTCGGATCCAGCGGCCTTCCTGTCAGACTTGGCAGCCAAGGCAGTTCAGCCTGTTCCAATCCGAAAAGGCTTCCATATATAAAGCCAAAAACGATGGAGCTTCCGCCCAATCTAGTCAATAGGCTGCCAATTCCGGGTCTTTTTTTGACAATCAGCAATCCTGCAAGAAAATAAATAAGTCCCTGACCGATATCTCCGAACATTATCCCAAACATGAGACAAAATGTTATGGCGACAAACGGTGTTGGATCGATCTCACCATAGGCCGGCAGCCCGTATAGTTGAATTACTTTTTCAAACGGTCGGGAAAAGAAGCTGTTTTTGAATTGTGTTGGCGGCGTTACCTGCCTCTCCAGTTCATCGGGTTTTTTTATCTCAAAAATAAGCCTTGGAAGAAAAGGCGCCAGTACTCTGTCAACTTCCTTTTTGTCACCCTTCCTGATCCATGCATTCAATACAAATGTGCTCTGTCCGTACACAATATCGCGCTCCAGTCTCAGTACCCTTTCCTCAAGCTTGATCGCTGTGTGTATTCTATTTAAAAGAACCCTTGTTTTCTCCTTGCTTGCCAGAAGAAGTTTTGACAGCTCATCCGACTCTTTCTGGAGCTTCTGTATCTTTTCATCCGTCTGGCGCATCATCTGTAACACAGTCCCGCTAATTTCCTCCGGGATCTCCAGCTTGACCCAATTCAGAGATTTCAGAAGCTTTGATGTCTCATCTCTAAACTGTTTGGGGAAAATGATGATGTCGATATCCTCGATAGAGTCTTTGACTGTACCGATATTAAGTGCAACGGCGCTGATATTTTCGTAGTTTCTCCTCAGCCGCATCCTGTTCTCTTTTGACAGAAAGCCAATCTCATAATCGAAGTAATTCAATCCGGCGATACCTTTAAAATCGACATCCCTGTAGGTAATGCTGCTTAAGGTTTCTCTTAACTGCCTGTATTTGCCGATTGCTTCTCTTTTTCTATTGATTTCTGCTATTTTGGTATCCATAAGCTCTGTCATTTGTTCCAGGTCGGTCTGGGCATCCTTTATACTGTAAGGAACATCCAGAATAGCATCTTTGTCAAGCACCGGCTGCATAGATAAACCCTTACTCAGATATTCCAGCGTCTGTTTCATGCTGCCGCACTGCGCTTCGATCTCGTCGAGGTTCTCCTGGGTATACGTTGACGAATCCGACATCAATGACTCATACTCATGAATGATAAAACTATTATCGTATGCCTCAGCCCCCTCGAAATCAAAGTGCAGTTTCTCACATAGCACCAGCCTCTCCAGAACCTCATGCATATCCTCAAGCGATCCAACTATTCTGATGAATTCCATCTTTTGAATAGCCATTATGCTTACTTCACCTCTTCTTTACCTTGTGCGAATCAAGTATTGTTGCATCTGTTCTCTTGGCAGCTTATACCGGATTCCTTCTGTAATTGCAATAAATTGTCTGATGGCACTTTCCAATATATAAACATAGGACAATACTGTTCCTATGGTACCTTCATATTTTTTGCCTTTTACAAACTTAAAAATTGCCTGGTCAATATTTCTATCAATCTCTACCCTATGATCCGAAGTGAATATATCAACCCTCAGATACTGCTTTGACAACTGTTTTATTTCATCAATGGATTTGGCATAACAGAGCTTCCTCAACCTGTCGAAACTGAGCTTTCTACCTCCCTGCAGGCTATAGTTCAACATTTCCTCAGGAGAAATATTGTAGTGCTTTTTCGCTCTGTAGATCCACTGAATATTAAGGAAATCGATTCTAAGACCAATCAGTTCCTCAGCGATTTTACTATCTGCCCCACTCAGTTTTTCAGTCCTCTTTAACAAAGTTTTATAATACAACAGATGAAGCTTCATTTCAATATGAAATTCTCTTTTAAGCGCATCGCCGCCGGTCAATGTCTTAAGTGCGATGTAATAGCGTGTATTTTTCAGGTTCTCGATAAACTGCGAAACCGACTTTGATGAGGCCAGCTTTTCATATGGCAGATCCGAATAATTCTCCGAATGTACAAAATGTGCCTCTATTTCATCGACATTTTCGCCGCGTGCGATCTTTCTCAGGATCAGGACGATGTCATAAATCTCATATTCCATTAGTAAAACCTGCAGAAAATCCTTATACGGGCCGGAAAAATAGTGGAGAATGTTCTCAATGATCGCCGGTTTATAGCTGTTAAGCAGCGTCTCAAGGTCATCCCTGTGCAGATCATGAATCTTAGTATGATCAACGAACTCCCGAAAACCATATTGGGTGAAAAGCATTTCCGTAACCTGTTCAACGGTATTACATTCCATCATTTTCTCAAAATTTTTCTCGTCAAGTATTCTGCCCTTTTGAGTTACAATCTTCGTATTTACCGCATCATAGGCCATATAAGGATTCATTCCTCACCCTCCCTTCTTTACACACTTCAGCTTACTGATATAATAACTTGCTAAACTGTAAAAACTTTTGAGAATATTTCGTCAATAACATCCTCATTAATCTTGTAATAACGTTTCTCTAATTTTGATGTATTTTTTTTCATCTCTGCTTCAAGCTGTTGGTACTCGGTCCTGGCCTGATCCATAATGGTATTATAAACTTCATTCGCAGTTTTATTTGCATCTCTCAGCTTTACGTTGCGATATCGCATTATTTCATTCTCAAATATTCGCTTCTGATGATTCAATATGGTCTTATTTTTTTGTTCATTCTCAAATGCAGCAGTATCAATCTTAGCAATCTGGTCAATAATATTTTTCATAATTCTTCGCTCCTCATTCATGCAGCTTTCAAAATAAAGTGTATTAAAAGCAAAAACTCCCAAGCAGTGGAAGTCTTCATCGTTGAATATTCGCATGTATATATTTTATAGAATTGTACATATAATAATCCTAAAAAAAAAAATAGTCAACATATTTTTTGTTGCTATTTTTCTATATCCATGAATATTCTTTCATCTTTTTTAACCATTCCAAGCTTTTCTCTAGCTACCTTTTCTATATACTCATCGCTTTGAATCATTTCCTTTTCAATACTCAGTTCGTTTTTGAGCTTTTCTTCCTCGCCAATTTTATTCTCTATCTTGTTAAGCTCAAGGTTCTTGGCATACAACAGCCTCTGTTGGTTAACAAAGATATACGACAGGTATATAAAAATCGCCAACAATATAAAGATACCAAATGTGTTTTTCTGTTTTTTTCTCATTTGTAATGACCTCGCGAAACCTCTTTTGTCATTAGTCATCGTTAAAAATAACTTCCCATATATGAAATTCGCTATTTTTCCGAAAAATCCTCTTTTTGAGGAAACAGTTCTTTTAACTTGGCTATACCTTTGCATTGACCTTTGCTTTGGACTTAGACCTGGACTTAGACCTGGACTTTGTCCTTGACTTAGCTCTGGCCTTGGACTTATTCTTGGCTTTGGCTTTGGCCTTGGCCTTGGACTTAGCCTTGGCTTTGGCCTTAGCCTTGGCTTTGGACTTAGCCTTGGCACTTTCTCTAGCTTCACTTACAGCCATCTTAACAGAAACGACTGTCATTCTGATGCAATTGGCGGTCAACTGTGCAATCTTACATATAGGGGCCTTGAGCACCTTAATTATTAATATGAAGGGATAGGATACGATCCTGATAATAAAAAGAGACGACGCCATGACAATCCTGCTCAACAATAGAGCATATAACGTTACACCAATACATGCTCCGATAAACATAAATGCCCTGAGCTCGCCATCATTACTGTAATATATGGTCAGGAGCATAATAATAGAAACGATCAGCCAGTACAGCAAATCCTCAATATATATGAATAAACCGCCTGTCCTGACGGCTTTTCTCAATATCCGAAACAGGTCGTAGATAAGGGCAATCGCAGCGCCACCTATTACAGTACACAAAAATATGGTTACCTGGGAGCTAATAGAGGTAATCATTTGAACATTCTAGCGAAGAAGCCGCCCTTGCTCCTTGAACCATCTCTATTGCTATATTCACAACTGACAATCTCGCCCTCTATTCCAAGTTCTGAATTATCAATATTCAGCTTGTTAATATGAAGGTCGATTCCCCTAATAATCAACACACCAAGCTCTGTGTCCGCGATTACACATTCATCGTTAAAGCTTTCTACGTCAATTACCCCGGAAATACTTAGTTTCTCTCTATTCTCAAGTATTAGATTCTGAACCTTGGGCTTTGGTATCTTCTTCTCCTCGATCACTCAATATCCCCCCAGCACATTTATTCCTACTTGATTTATATGCATGTACAACAGGGAACATACCTATTATCGCACCATACAAATAAAATCCCCAGGGGCTGGTCGATGACTGCGTCATCTGCTCGCCATGCATCCTGGCTGGTCGATGACTGCGTCATCTGCTCGCCATGCATCCTGGCTGGTCGATGACTGCGTCATCTGCTCGCCATGCA
>JAEYRF010000177.1 GCA_023409615.1 Bacillota bacterium
ATCTTCTCACTGATCCCATTGACGACTTCGCGTTTCTGTTTCAGAGTATTTTCCTTAGGCAAATTTTCCACCTCCTTCATTGGATTGATTGTGCATTAAAATAAAAACCCTTGTATATCGACACACGGCAGACATACAAGGGATACGATCCTGTAAAAAAATCGTCTCTACCTCGGCAGGTTGGCTTTCGCCTGTTATGCATAATGGCGCATTTCATTTCACGAAATCACCGTATATGCACCTGCTGTCTGTGGCATGTGACATATTCAATTAGAGAACATCTTACAACAATATTTCCTGTTTGTAAAGCAAATCTTACGAATTACTCTGTTACTCTTACCGGGTTGACCTTTATGCCAGGTCCCATTGTAGTTGTAACAACAACGCTTCGTAGATACTGACCCTTTGCTGCAACCGGCTTTGCCTTAACAATAGCATCCATTAATGTACGGAAGTTATCCTGCAGCTTTTCAAGATCAAATGATGCTTTTCCAATCGGGCAGTGAATAATGTTTGTTTTATCAAGTCTATACTCTATTTTACCGGCTTTGATGTCAGTGATTGCCTTTGCTACATCCATAGTAACCGTTCCGGCTTTTGGGTTAGGCATAAGGCCTTTGGGGCCAAGTACCTTACCAAGTCTACCGACAACACCCATCATATCAGGTGTAGCTACTACTACATCAAATTCAAACCAGTTCTCACCCTGTATCTTTGCAACAATGTCCTCTGCGCCTACATAATCTGCTCCGCCCTGTTCTGCTTCCTTAGCTTTGTCACCTTTTGCAAATACCAGTACTCTAACTGTCTTACCGGTACCGTGTGGAAGTACGACAGCGCCTCTTACTTGCTGGTCAGCATGTCTTGAGTCAACACCCAGTTTGATATGAGCTTCAACGGTCTCATCAAATTTGGCTTTTGCAGTTTTCTTCGCAAGATCCAGAGCTTGTGATGGATCGTATAATGTAGCCTTTTCAACGAGCTTTATGCTCTCGAGATATTTTTTCCCTCTCTTCATTATTATCCTCTCCTTTACGGCGATTTCACAACACGAAATTCGCTCATGTGGTAAATTTTTCGGGAACTTAAGTTCCCTCCCACTTTTGCATATTACTCTTCTACTACAATACCCATACTTCTGGCTGTTCCTGCGACCATGCTGGCTGCCGTTTCAATATTTGCTGCATTCAGATCCGGCATTTTCAATTCGGCAATTTTTCTGACCTCTGCCATTGAAATCTTCGCGACCTTATCAATGTTCGGCTTCCCTGAACCGCTTTCGATTTTGCATGCCTTCTTCAGAAGTACTGCCGCCGGAGGAGTCTTTGTAATAAAGGAAAAAGATCTGTCACCATAAACGGTGATGACGACAGGAATAATCAATCCCGCATCCTTTGCAGTTCTCTCATTAAACTCCTTGCAAAATCCCATGATGTTTACACCATGCTGTCCTAAAGCTGGTCCAACCGGTGGAGCCGGAGTTGCCTTCCCCGCAGGAATCTGAAGCTTTACATAACCTGTAATTTTCTTTGCCATGGCTTTCATCCACCTCCCAATCTTTTTTGTAAAATTGTGAACATCTTCACAATTTCTTCATTCTATAGAAAGAGGTCTTGCGACCTTCCGCCTATCACTTATAACTTCTGTATCTGTGTCAGTTCAAGTTCCACAGGAGTTTCCCTGCCAAACATTGAAACAGCGACCCTTACTTTCTTCTTTTCCATGTTGATCTCTTCAACGATACCGATGAAGTTCTCAAGTGGTCCGCTTATTACTCTGACATTGTCGTTCACTTCATAATCAAGCATAGGCGCAAATTCCTCTACGCCCATTACCCTGACCTCTTCATCCGCAAGAGGCACGGGTTTGGATCCTGGTCCTACAAAACCTGTGACGCCTCTGGTGTTTCTGACAACGTACCAGGACTCATCAGTCATGACCATTTTAACAAGAACATAGCCGGGGAAAACCTTCCTCAAAGTGGCTTTCTTTTTACCATCCTTGATTTCGATCTGCTCCTCCATCGGGACTACAATATCCAGAATATGTTCTTGCATATTTCTGTTTTCAACTATCTTTTCCAGGTTGGCCTTAACTTTATTTTCATAGCCGGAATAAGTATGTACTACATACCATTTAGCTATTTCAGGCATATCATCTACTACCATCAGGTTTCATGTCCTCCTTCATTAATTCGTCAGAGTCCATTCAATAATCTTTCCAAGAACACCATCAGAAATCCAGATCACAGCGCCAATAAGCAGACAAATGAGCAGTACTGATATTGTACTGTTGATAAGCTGTTTTCTGGATGGCCAGATAACCTTTTTCAATTCGGTTCTGATATCCTTGAAAAACCTGACAAATTTCTTCCTAAACTCGGCCAGTTTGGATGTGCGTGCATTCTCAGTCATTCCTGTGCACCTCCGTTACTTTATTTTGTTTCCTTGTGTACCGTATGCTTATGGCAGAACTTACAGTATTTCTTCATTTCAATCCTGTCAGGATCATTTTTCTTATTCTTCTTGGTATTGTAGTTCCTTTGCTTGCAATCAATGCATGCCATTACAATTTTGACTCTCATTTACGACACCTCCAGCCCTTGCGTTGTTTTTAAGGGTGCACAGTCTATTCATTTCCACCTGTTTTTTAAGCACTATTATTTGATACCACAAAAAAAAGGCCTCCAAGACGGAGCAATAAATAATTTAACATATAATGTGCCCATTGTCAAGAAATAATAATCAGTGACAATATCCTGATCAGCGGGACGAACTACATGCCGAATCCAGCATGCAAAACATTTATAAAATCGTTTTGGTTAGACAGTGAGCAAAAATTTGCACTTCTGGGCGATAATTTATGTAAATATTGGCATTTATTGTATAAATGGGTTACATAATTCGTAATTAGGATTAATTACTAGACTAAATTGCTGAAAATCGAGCAATTGTCTGCCCAGAACTGAAT
>JAEYRF010000043.1 GCA_023409615.1 Bacillota bacterium
GAGGCTCATTTCATGACCTGCTTCATGTCCTTGGTCATCTTCCGGCTCCTCGAAAAGAAATTAAATGGCAAGTATACCTGTCAGGAGATCATCCATGGGCTGCGTGATATGAACTTTTTGGAGGAAAAAGGAGAAGGCTATACCCCGGCATATACCAGGACCGACCTTGCCGATGATTTGCATGAAGCTTTTGGTTTTCGCACGGATTACCAGATCGTAAAATCCAGCCAGATGAAGAAAATTTTTAGACTAACGAAATCGTAAAGACATTACGCACTTTTTGATTAAATGAGAAAAGCTTGTAATCCGCTATTGGCAATGGATACCAAGCTTTTTCTGCTCTTCAACTGTCAAAGACGGGATTTTAAGGCACTGAGCAGGTTTTGTCAAGTGCCAAGTTCCTTCATCACAGCTCATCAAGTTCCTTCAGCCAAAGCTCAGCAGTTGCATCACTAGGCATGCGCCAGTCACCTCTGGGAGAGAGACTTATAGTACCGACTTTTGGACCGTCCGGCAGGCAGGAACGCTTGAACTGTTGAGAGAAAAATCGTTTGTAGAAAAGCTTTAGCCATTTCGAAATAGTACCAACATCATAAATGCCTTCAAATGCATGCTTTGCAAGCATCAACAGCTTTTTAGGAGCAGCACCGTACCTCAGTGTATGATAAAGGAAGAAATCATGCAGTTCATATGGCCCTATAATTTCCTCGGTCTTCTGCTGTATTATGCCCTTGCTGTCGGGTGGCAGCAGCTCCGGGGTTATCGGTGTATCAAGAATGCGAAGTAAAACCTCCTGAGTCGCCTGTTCGGTAACATTATCAGCAGCCCAGCGTACCAGATATTTAACCAGTGTCTTCGGAATGCTGCAGTTTACAGAGTACATGGACATGTGGTCGCCATTGTAAGTACACCAGCCCAGCGCAAGTTCAGAAAGATCACCTGTACCAATAACCAGACCGCTCTGCTTATTCGCAATGTCCATCAGGATTTGAGTGCGTTCTCTTGCCTGCACATTTTCATATGTGACATCAAGGATGTCGGGATCATGACCGATATCCTTGAAATGCTGAAGGCATGCCTGTTTTATATTTATCTCTCGAAGCTCGGCCCCATATGATTTGATGAGCTGCAATGCATTCTCGTAGGTGTTATCAGTTGTGCCAAAGCCGGGCATTGTAATTGCTGTGATATTTTCTTTAGGGATTCCAAGTATATCAAATGTTTTTGCAGTCACGATCAACGCAAGTGTCGAGTCCAAACCTCCGGAAATGCCCAGAACCGCATTTCTTATACCTGTATGCGCAAGTCTTTTTGCAAGTCCTGCTGTCTGTATTGCAAATATCTCTTTGCATCGGATCTCTCTGACCGCTTTGTCGGATGGGACGAAGGGATGCGGGTCAACAGGCCTGATAAGCGCTTTTGAACCATCCAGATTCAACTGATTCAAGTGGAAGGCAATTTTTCTGAAGCTGCGAACAGGCATACCCTCCATAAAACTGGTGCTTTTAATTCTGTCATTGAGCAGCTTCTGCACATCGATCTCACTGACGATCAAATGCCCCTTTCGCAGGAACCTCTCAGACTCGCTCAACATCGCGCCGTTTTCGGCAATCATGGCATGTCCGCCAAATACTACATCCGTTGTGGATTCATCAACGCCAGAGGATACATAAATATACCCTGCCGAGCACTTGCCCGATTGCAGTGTAACCAGTTCACGCCTGTATTCAGACTTGCCGATGATCTCATTGCTGGCAGAAAGATTGAAAAGTATGACTGCGCCGGCGATTGCCTGATATGAACTTGGAGGAACCGGCGCCCAAAGGTCTTCACATATTTCAATACCGAAGCTTACTGTTTCATTACCATCAGCTTCAAAAAGAAGGTCTGTACCAAAGGGAATTTCCTTCCCAAGAAGCCTTACAAACGAGCTCTTCGCAAGTGTTCCCGCTGCAAACCAACGCTCTTCATAAAATTCCTTATAGCCCGGAATATAGGTTTTAGGTACAATACCCAGAATCTTGCCCTTCTGCAATACTGCCGCACAGTTGAAAAGCTGGTTGTCCAACATCAGAGGAAGTCCGACAATAGCAAGGATATTAAGAGCATTTGTACTCTCAGCCACTGTACGCAACGCATCCAGCGCCTTTTTCAAAAGCAGCTCCTGTTGGAAAAGATCACCGCATGTATATGCCGTCAGCGACAGTTCCGGGAAGATAACCATTTGTGCCCCGGCTGTCTCGGCTTCCCCGATCATTTCTATTATTCTGTCAGCATTATAGCTGCATCCGGCCACCTTCAATTCAGGCACTGCCGCAGCAACCCTTACAAACCCATAATCCATCATGTGTCACCACCCCTCTCCATTGTATCACTTTTTCAGGCTGTTGAGGCGCTCTATCAGTTTCACATACATGTCAGCATATTTAACTTTTTTCGCGCGTTCCTCCTCAATCACCTTTTCCGGAGCCTTAGCTACAAAGCTCTCATTGTTCAGCTTACTATCGACTCTCTCGAGCTCCTTCTCCAGATTGGCTTTTTCCTTCTCCAACCTTTCAATTTCCTTAGCAATATCCACCAAATCCTCAAGAGGAATATATATCTCGGCGCCTGATATCACTGCAGCCACAGCATCGGCCGGTATACCCGACTTATCTTGCTGTGCAGTAATCTCTGAAGCCCCAGCCAGACGTTCTAAGAATTTCCTGCCGCTATTAATAATTTCGCCATTGTCAGTTCCTGTCACGAAGATCAGTTTGTTCTTCCTTGAAGGCGGAACATTCATTTCAACCTTAATGTTTCTGACAGCTTTGATGGCATTCATTATCAGTTCCATATCCTTTTGTGCATCCGGGAAATGAAACTTCTCGTCATATTGAGGCCATGCTGAGATCATAATACTCTCGCCATCGTTGATTAGGTGCCCATAGATCTCTTCTGTGATAAATGGCATGTACGGATGCAGCAGCTTCATGGCAGTTCCAAGCACATAATTAAGCACCCACTGGGCTTCCAGTCTCGTTTCATCTTCACGGTCAAACAGCCTTGGCTTGACCAGTTCAATGTACCAATCGCAGAACTCTTCCCATATAAATTCATACATCTTCTGCAGTGCTATGCCAAGTTCATAATTTTCAAGATTTTCTGTGATCTCTGCAGTCAGTGTGTTTATCCTGTTCAGTATCCATTTATCCGGTGTGGTGAATTTAGCACTGTCCACACCACTGAAATCCACATCCTCATCGAAATTCATCAATACAAAACGAGTAGCGTTCCATATCTTGTTAGCAAAATTCCTGCTGGATTCAACCTTTTCTGTGGAGAACCGCAGATCATTCCCGGGAGAATTCCCTATGGTCAGCGCAAACCGCAGCGCATCAGTACCATATTGTGATATGACCTCCAGAGGGTCGATGCCATTGCCAAGAGATTTGCTCATTTTCCTGCCCTGCGCATCTCTGACGATACCATGGATGAATACGTGCGGGAATGGCTTCTCGCCCATATGTTCCAAACCTGAAAAAATCATCCTGGCTACCCAGAAGAATATAATGTCGTACCCTGTAACCAGAACACTGGTTGGATAGAAATACTCCAGATCCTTCGTTTTTTCAGGCCATCCCAATGTCGAAAACGGCCAGAGTGCTGAGCTGAACCATGTATCCAGTGTATCGGGATCCTGTTCGATATTGGAGCTGCCGCAATTCGGGCATACATCGGGATTTTCCCGATCCACCATCATATGGCCGCACTCCCTGCAATAGTACGCCGGAATGCGATGGCCCCACCAGAGCTGTCTTGAGATGCACCAATCCTGAATATTCTCCATCCAGTTGAAATATATCTTGGAGAATCTATCAGGAATGAACTTTATGGTACCGTCCTTTACTGCCTCAATCGCCGGCTCTGCAAGCGGCTTCATCTTCACAAACCACTGTCGGGACATGATTGGCTCAATTACGGTATTACACCTGTAACAAGCGCCTACATTATGCTTGTGCTCCTCTATCTTCACCAGGAGGTCTAAATCCTTCAGATCCGCAACAATCTGCTTTCTTGCCTCATACCTGTCCATACCGGCATACTTGCCTGCCACTTCATTCATTCTTGCATTGTCATCCATAACCCTGATCTGCGGCAGCTTATGGCGCAGCCCGACTTCAAAGTCATTGGGGTCATGGGCCGGCGTGATTTTAACAGCGCCTGTACCAAAGTCCTTATCCACATATGAATCCGCTATGATAGGGATCTCCTTATTCATCAGAGGCAATATAAGCGTTTTTCCGACCAGCGCCGCATACCTGCCGTCTTCCGGGTTTACTGCCACAGCCGTGTCGCCCAGCATAGTTTCCGGCCTTGTAGTCGCAACAACAATATACTCACTGCTATCCTTCACAGGGTATTTGATATGCCAGAAGAAGCCGTCCTTTTCTTCGTATTCCACCTCTGCATCCGAGATGGACGTACAGCATTTCGGGCACCAGTTTATAATCCTGTCGCCTCTGTATATCAGGCCTTTCCTGTAAAGCTTTATAAACACCTCGATTACTGCTTTATTGAGTCCTTCATCCATGGTGAACCGTTCACGATCCCAATCGCAGGAGCTGCCCAGCTTTTTCAGCTGCTCAACGATCCTTCCGCCATAGACCTTCTTCCATTCCCATGCTTTCTCCAGGAATTTCTCTCTGCCGATTTGCTCCTTTGTAATTCCCTCTTTGGCCATCGCCTCAACAATCTTAGCCTCCGTGGCGATACTGGCATGGTCAGTACCTGGTAGCCATAATGTACAAAAGCCCTGCATCCTCTTCCATCGGATCAGGATATCCTGCAACGTATTGTCAAGAGCATGCCCCATGTGAAGCTGGCCGGTAATGTTCGGCGGCGGAATCACTATTGTAAAAGGCTTTTTGCTGTTGTCAGGCTCTGCATGAAAATAACCTTTTTCTGTCCATTCTTTGTATAGTCGATCTTCCACCTGTGCAGGATCGTATGTTTTTGCCAAATTGTTCATCTCTTCCATGTGTTGTTCCTCCTGTACTTAATCTGTTCTGCTTAAATGTAAAAAACCCCTCGTCCAAACTTATTGGACGAAGGGCTATTCTCCGCGGTACCACCAAAATTCCCCTATCGGGGCTGCTCTACAGAAATAACGGCTCTTACCGCTGCAACTTGTACGGACCGCCGGTCAACTTATACCGTCCTTCCCCGTATTTAATGCAGACTCCCGGGCGACCTTCAACAGCTTTGACCCCGAAAAACCTCTCAGCCGGCGAGCTTTTCTCTCTTTGGGGCAGATGTCTGTTTACTCCTCCCGATCAACGCTTTATCAAATATTAACTATGATAATATACGAAACAAAAAAACGTGTCAAGGGCACTTCCTCTATTTTTTGATTTGCAGCATTAATCAGCAGATATTCTGCCTGATCCAGACAGTCATCTCGCCGGGTGATCTGTTACCCCACAAACAGTACGGCACTGCCTTAACCCTTACAGTCCTTATTTCTTTTGCTGCCGCTTTGTATAATTCGCCCTGCCAACCATCACTATTTCTGCGATATCCGTCGCCATATATAGCTATTATGCCTCCAAGCAGATCCGGCTCGTATTCGGCTTTCAAATCTGGATTTGCTGATAATGAAATGTCCGCAAGGTTATCAGCGTTGTCAGCCTCTTCAATACAGTAAACAACCGGTCCCCTCTGAATAGCCACCTTCCCTGCATCAGCCCTTACAAGTGGATTGGCTTCCATAATTTCTATCGGCATGTCAAGGTACAACTCCAGATAATCAGCGTCACTCCACTCTCTGGTGATATAAACATATCCATCCTTCAAATAATCCTCTACACTCACATTCTCTCCATTGACTTTAATAGATGACTTTCTGCACCAGCCAGGAATTCTTGCGCTGATTGTGAACTCTTTCTTTTCTTTTAAAGAGAGGTCAATCCGAATGTTACCTTCCCATGGATAGTTCGATTCCTGCCTGATTCTGATTTCGTCTCCATTTAAATGAATGTCTGCCTCACTGGCTATATATTGATGAATGTACAAAGCGTTGTCACCTGTTGAATAAATATACTGTCCCAGAGAAGTCACCAGTCTGGCAAGGTTTGGCGGGCAGCATGCACAGCCGAACCATTTCTGACGCAACGATTTGACGTGGAACCTTCCCGGATTTTTTTCACTTGCCTCCGGCCATACTTCCATAGGATTTACATAAAAATAGTGTTTCCCGTCTTTTCCCATAGAACTCATAATAACGTTATAGAGCGCCTTTTCAATAACATCGCTATAACAGCCTTTGTTTTCCATCATAAGCATCCTCTGAGCAAAGACAATCAATCCAATGGATGCACAGGTTTCCGCATATACAGTATCATTGGGGAGATCATAATTAAAGGTAAACGCTTCCCCTGTTACGCTCGAACCTATTCCCCCGGTAATATACATTTGCTTAGTTACAATGTTCTCCCACAAGGCCCGGCAGGCTTGCAGCATCTCAATGTCAACATATTCCTTTGCCACATCAGCCATGCCTGTAAGCATATACACCAGCCTGACTG
>JAEYRF010000090.1 GCA_023409615.1 Bacillota bacterium
CTTGGGTACCCTTCTGTAAAGAGGCATCTGACCACCTTCGAAACCTGGCCTGACACCGCCGCCAGCTCTTGCATTCTGACCTTTGTGTCCATGGCCGCCGGTCTTGCCGTTACCTGAACCCGGTCCCCTGCCTTTTCTGGTCGGAGCTTTCTTTGCGCCCGGTACAGGCTGCAATTCATGTAGTTTCACCTTCTACACCTCCCTTATATTTCTTCTACGGATACCAGGTGTGATACCGTTTTTATCATTCCTCTGATTTGAGGATTATCCTGCTGTTCAACACTACTGCCAATTTTCTTCAAACCAAGAGCCTTTACAGTAGCCTTTTGGTTCTGAAGTCTCTTGTTTGTGCTTTTTACCAAAGTGATTTTTAACTTTGCCACCGTAGTATCCTCCTAACCCATTATTTCTTCTGCGGTCTTCCCGCGAAGCCTGGCAACATCTTCAACTGTCTTCAGCTGTGATAATGCCTGGATTGTTGCGTTTACCATGTTGATCGGGTTATTTGACCCCAGTGACTTAGTCCTGATATCGCGTACACCGGTCAACTCGAGGACCGCTCTTACAGGTCCGCCTGCGATAACACCGGTACCAGGGCCAGCCGGCTTCAGAAGTACTCTTCCTGCGCCATACTGTCCGATTGCTTCATGGGGAATCGTTGTCTCAACAAGAGGGACCTTCATCAGGTTCTTCTTTGCATCATCGATACCCTTTCTAATAGCATCGGGTATTTCAGCAGCTTTTCCAATCCCGGTTCCGATATAGCCGTTCTCATCTCCAACAACTACCAGAGCACTGAAACGGAAATTTCTACCGCCTTTAACAACTTTGGTAACACGTCCTATTTTAACGACCTTTTCCTTAAGATCCAATGTTCCAGCATCAATACGCTGCAAACTCCATCCCTCCTCATCCAAATCTGGTTCCTATTACCTCTCATCACATGCATCTGCCTTAAAACTCAAGTCCGGCTTCTCTTGCACCCTCTGCGAGTTCCTTTACTCTTCCGTGATATAAATATCCGCCTCTGTCAAAGACAACAAGCTTGATACCCTTCTCGACAGCCTTCTCACCAATAAGCTTTCCGACTTCTTTAGCTGCGCTCTTGTTTCCGCCATATGTCAGTTTGCCTTTAAGCGCTTCATCAAGCGTTGAGGCTGAAACAAGTGTTTGACCGGTTGAGTCGTCGATGATCTGCACGTATATATTCTTTAAGCTTCTGAAAACATTGAGCCTTGGACGCTCTGATGTTCCTGTTATTTTTTTGCGTACCCTATCATGTTTCCTCAGCCTGATTCCATTTTTGTTGGGCTTATTTATCATTTCTTTTCAGCTCCCTCCTACTTGGCTTTAGCGCCTGCTTTGCCTTCCTTACGTCTGATTACCTCAGTATCATACTTGATACCCTTGCCTTTATAAACTTCAGGCGGTCTCTTAATCCTGATCTTCGCAGCAAACTCACCAACCGCCTGCTTATCGCAGCCCTTAACAATGATCCTGTTGGGAGCAGGTATATCAACAGTAATGCCTTCAGGTTCATCCATCTCGACCGGATGTGAATAGCCAAGCGTTAAAATCAGCTTGTTACCCTGCTTTTGTGCTCTGTATCCAACTCCGTTTACTTCAAGTGTTTTCTCAAAACCATTCGTTACACCTTGCACCATGTTATTTACCAGAGTCCTGGTTAATCCATGAAGAGCCTTGTGTCTTTTTGCATCTGAAGGCCTTGATACAATAATTTGCGTGCCTTCTATCTGAATGATCATATCGTTGTGTAATTCTCTTGTCAAAGTTCCCTTTGGCCCTTTTACAGTTACCACGCTGCCTTTGATATCAACATTTACACCAGCGGGTATATCAATAGGCATCTTACCTATCCTTGACATTATAAAGTTCCTCCTGTTCTTTAAATTATGAGTTCATTCGAACCCTTTTCAGATACATTTAACGCGTAAGCGTTTAAATTTCCTTAATAGCCTGCTGCAAGCACTTCTTATTCAACGCGTAAGCGCTTGAATTACCTTAGTAGCCTGCTGCAAGCAGCTTTTCATCCGTTATTACCAGATAAAAGCAAGTACCTCTCCGCCAATGCCTTCAGCTCTTGCCTTCTTATCTGTCATAACGCCTTTTGATGTAGAAATAACTGCAACGCCAAGTCCGCCAAGCACCTTCGGAAGTTCATCCTTATTAGCATAAACCCTGAGTCCGGGCTTACTGATCCTCTTAATACCGGAAATAACGTTCTGTTTACCTGCAGTATATTTCAGAGCTATTCTTATAAGACCCTGCTTATCGTCTTCAATAAACTCAACGTTCTTTACATAACCTTCGTCCAGTAATATACGGGCTATATCCTTTTTAATGTTGGATGCCGGTATATCAACGGATTCATGTTTTGCTGTGCTGGCATTCCTGACTCTTGTCAACAAGTCAGCGATAGCATCTGTGATTTGCATATGTTTAACCTCCTTCCAAAATTTATTACCAGCTGGCTTTCCTTACGCCAGGGATCTGCCCTTTATAAGCGAGAACTCTGAAGCACAAACGGCATACACCGAATTTCCTCATGTATGCGTGAGGCCTTCCGCAAATTTTACATCTATTATAGCCCCTGGTGCTGAATTTCGGACTTCTTTGTTGTTTTAGAATCATTGACTTTTTAGCCACGTTTATCCTCCTTCCAAACCTTTCTTTCTACTGACTGAAAGGCATTCCCATTAGCTTTAGAAGTTCTTTTGCTTCCTCATCAGTCTTTGCAGTGGTAACAAAAACAACATCCATGCCTCTTGCCTTGTCTACCTTATCATACTCTATTTCAGGGAATATCAATTGATCTTTCACACCTAAAGTGTAATTGCCCCTTCCATCAAAGGCATTACCAGAAACCCCTCTGAAGTCTCTAACTCTGGGTAGCGATGCATTGAAAAGCTTATCGACGAAGTTATACATCATCTCTCCTCGGAGAGTTACCTTACATCCGATATTCATGCCTTCCCTCAGCTTAAAGTTTGCAATTGATTTCTTTGCCTTGGTTATAATCGGTTTTTGCCCGGTTATGATTGTCATATCATTCACAGCTGCATCAAGGGCCTTTGGGTTATCCTTAACTTCTCCCACTCCCATGTTGAGCACTACCTTCTCAAGCTTTGGCAGTTGCATTGCGCTGGAATATTTAAACTTTGTCATCATTGCAGGTATTACTTCCTGCGTGTATTTGTCCTTAAGCCTGGCCATTAAACCTTAACCTCCTTTCAAGAAGATCCTGTTAATCTTCCTTTGATTCTTTTTGTGTATCTACAACCTCTCCGCATCTTTTACAGACACGATCCTTCTGTCCATTTTCATGAATAACCTTCGAAACCTTAGTCGGTGCTTTGCATCTTCCGCATACCAGCATCACCTTTGAACTGCTGACCGGTGATTCCTGATGGATAATCCCACCCTGCTGATATCTGCCTCTTGGTTTTTTATGCTTCGTATTCATGTTTACGCCTTCAACAAGCACAAACATTTTATCAGGGTTTACATCAAGCACCTTACCCTTTTTCCCTTTATCCTTACCTGAGAGAACATAAACTGTATCTCCCTTTTTAACATGTACGTTATTTGCCAATCTAAGCCACCTCCTTCTACAGAACTTCCGGTGCGAGCGATAGAATTTTCATATATTCTTTGTCTCTCAGTTCTCTCGCTACAGGGCCAAATATTCGAGTCCCTTTAGGGTTCTTATCATCCTTTATTATAACCGCCGCATTCTCGTCAAACTTAATATACGAACCATCTGGTCTTCTTACGCCTTTTGCCGTACGCACGATGACACATTTGACAACTTCGCCTTTTTTGACAACTCCGCCGGGTGTTGCACTTTTTACTGATGCAACTATTACATCACCTATACTTGCATATCTCCTCATGGATCCACCGAGTACTTTGATGCACATCATTTCCTTGGCTCCAGAGTTATCTGCTGACTTTACAACGGATTGAACCTGTATCATACCAGTACCTCCTTTCAGCTACTTTGAAAATCGGCTGTTAACGAGCCTTTTCTATGATCTCGGCGAGTCTCCACCTTTTATCCTTGCTAAGTGGACGGGTCTCCATTACCTTTACCTTATCGCCTATAGTACATTCATTATTCTCGTCATGAGCCTTCAGCTTATATGTCCTTTTGACGATCTTTTTGTACAATGGGTGTTTAACACTTGTCTCTATAGCAACAACGATTGTTTTATCCATCTTGTCACTGACAACCTTACCAGTTCTGGTCTTCCTCATTGCTCTTTCTTCCAAGCTGATACCTCCTTCCTTCACAGGCTTATGCCTGAATTCCTTTTATTTCTCTTTCTCTGATAACAGTCTTTACCTGTGCAATTGACTTCTTAACATCCTTCAACTTCATAGGGTTTTCCAGTTGGTTTGTGACAAGCTGGAAACGTAGTTTGAACAGCTCTGATTTGAGCTCGGTCAGTTCCTTCTGAAGTTCTTCCTGTGTCTTATCTCTCATTTCACTGACTTTCATTCTCGTCACCACCCATTTCATTATTGCGGGTTATGAACTTACATCTTATCGGCAGCTTGTGCATTGCAAGCCTCATGGCTTCTCTTGCTAATTCTTCCGATACTCCCGCAATTTCAAATAATACTCTTCCGGGCTTTACTACTGCGACCCAGTACTCAGGTGAACCCTTACCACTACCCATACGGGTTTCAGCAGGCTTCTTTGTTACCGGCTTGTCAGGAAATATCTTTATCCAAACCTGACCGCCCCTTTTTGTAAACCTTGTCATTGCAATTCTGGCTGCTTCGATCTGATTACTTGTAATCCATGCAGGCTCAGTTGCTTGTAAACCAAATTCACCGTTTGACAGGAAGTTACCTCTGGTAGCAACACCAGTCATTCTGCCCCTGTGAACTCTTCTGCGTTTTACTCTTCTCGGCATTAACATTACTGATCGCCTCCTTCCGCTTTCCTATCCTTCTTAACAGCGGGAAGCACTTCACCTTTATATATCCAGGTTTTAACGCCAAGCTTTCCATAAGTCGTATTTGCTTCTGCAAAGCCATAGTCGATATCTGCTCTTAAAGTCTGGAGAGGTATGGTTCCCTCATGATAATGCTCTCTTCTTGCAATTTCAGCTCCGCCAAGTCTGCCGGAAACGCCGGTTTTAATACCCTTTGCGCCAAGCTTCATGGCCCTGGACATAGTCTGTTTCATAGCTCTTCTAAAGGAAATTCTTTTTTCGAGCTGTGAAGCAATGTTTTCTGCAACCAACTGAGCATCAAGCTCAGGAGTCTTGATTTCTGTAATATTGATCAGAACACTTTTGCCGGTGAGCGTTTCAACTTCCTTGCGAAGCTCTTCTATGCCGGCTCCACCCTTTCCGATTACCAGACCGGGCTTGGCTGTATGAACATTTACTTTAATCTTGTTAGCAGCCCTTTCGATCTCTATTCTAGAAATACCGGAAATATATAACTTGTTCTTTACATACTTTCTGATTTTGGTGTCTTCAACGAGAAAATCACCAAAGTTCTTTTTATTGGCATACCATTTGGTATCCCAATCCTTGATTATACCTATTCTCAATCCATGCGGATTTACCTTCTGGCCCATCATCAAACCTCCTTTGCCTCGATTATCTTTCCTTTACGACAACTGTAATGTGGCTAGTCCTCTTCCTGATCCTGTTTGCTCTACCCTTAGCTCTTGGCATAATCCTTTTTAGTGTCGGTCCCTGTGATGCATATGCCTCAGTTACAACAAGACCATCTCTGTTAAGACCTTTGGTCGGATCATTAGTGGCATTGGCCTCGGCCGATTTCAAAAGCTTGTAAATTAATTCGGAAGCAGCTTTCGGTGTATATCTTACGATACCATAAGCCTCATCAATACTCTTTCCTCTTATAAGATCCAAAACAATTTTCACTTTTCTGGAAGATATTCTTGCATACTTCAGAACAGCTCTTCCTTCATCTTTGTTAATACCAAGTACCTTTTTCTCTTTCTTGGTCAGCAATGCTGGCTTTTGAAATTGTTTTGTGGTCTTATTATATTCATCCAGGATCTGATCCTTTTCCTTAAGAAGTTCTTCTTTTGATTTGACCTTCTTTTCCAACTGGAATTCCTCCTTTCGGCATTAAGCTTGTTTCATGCAATATTACTTAAGAGAAGTTGACTTTTCGGTATGGCGTCCATGACCTCTGAATGTTCTTGTCGGCGCAAATTCTCCGAGCTTGTGGCCCACCATATCTTCAGTTATATATACTGGTACATGCTTTCTGCCGTCATGTACTGCGATAGTATGTCCTACCATCTGAGGGTATATTGTTGATGCTCTGGACCAGCTCTTGAGTACTTTCTTATCATTTACCTTATTCATATCCTCAACTCTTTTAAGGAGTCTCAAATCTACGAATGGTCCCTTTTTTAAAGATCTGCTCATTTGGTGTCAGTCCTCCTTTCCTTACTTCGGATTCCCGTAACATTTATTATTTCTGATTCCTTCTCTTGACAATAAACTTATCGGATTTATTTTTCTTCTTCCTGGTCTTGTAACCGAGTGTAGGTTTACCCCACGGAGTTACCGGACTTGGTCTTCCGATTGGCGACTTACCTTCACCACCGCCATGAGGATGGTCTACAGGATTCATAACAACACCACGTACGGTAGGCCTGAAACCCATCCATCTCTTTCTGCCAGCTTTACCAATTGAAATATTCTCGTTCTCAATATTGCTCAGCTGTCCGATGGATGCCTTGCACTTCATGCTGATCATTCTGACTTCGCCTGAAGGCAACCTGACCTGTGCGTAATCGCCTTCTTTTGCCATGAGCTGGGCTGAATTGCCTGCTGCTCTGACAAGCTGTCCACCCTTACCTGGCTTCATCTCGATATTGTGTATCGTTGTACCAAGCGGTATGTTAGCTAGCGGAAGTGCATTTCCAGGTTTGATATCAGCTTCAGGTCCTGATTCTACTACATCGCCGACATTCAAGCCGACAGGTGCCAGAATATATCTTTTTTCTCCGTCTACATAGTAGAGAAGTGCAATATTTGCAGTCCTGTTTGGATCATATTCAATTGCGGCAACCTTCGCATCGATGCCATCTTTATCTCTTTTGAAATCTATAATTCTATATTTCCGAACTGCTCCGCCACCTCTGTGACGAACGGTGATCCTGCCGTATACATTTCTTCCGCCTGACTTCTTCAAAGTCTCCAAAAGTGACTTTTCCGGTTCCGTCCTGGTAATATCCTCAAAAGTGGATACTGTCATGAACCTTCTGGCGGGAGAAGTAGGACTATACTTTTTTACTGCCATCTCTTCTCACTCCTTAATCTTGAAAACGTAATAGCTCTGCCCTCTTACTAATTAACCGGACGTCGTTTTGCTTTCGCAAAGCCGAATCCTTACTGAGTTACGCCATATTCTTCAATGCTTGTTTTATACTTTTTATTATTGGCTGTTTCCTTGCCGCCCTTTAACAGATATGTTTCCGGTTTCGGATCAAGGTCTATCTTGATCACTGCCTTTTTCCAATCCGGTCTTGGTCCAACATGAACGCCCATTCTCTTGACTTTTCCATCATAGTTCTGCGTATTCACCTGAAGTACCTTGACCTGAAAAAGTCTCTCAGCAGCCTGCTTAATCTCGGATTTTGTAGCATTCACATTTACAACAAATGTATACTTTCCGCTAGCCACTTCAATATTGCTTTTTTCAGTGATAAACGGCTTTACGATAATATCTTCCGGAGTTCTCATTATGCATACACCTCCTCAACCTTTTCAACAGCATCTTTAGTGATGATGAACATGTCGTATTTGAGGATATCGAACACATTTATCGTGTTTACAAATGCAGTTTTAACACCAGGTATATTCCTCGCAGATTTCTCAACAGTTTCATTCTTTCCGTTGATGACAATCAAAGCACTGGTTCCTACCTTCAATGAATCCAATACACCAGTCATCTGTTTTGTTTTTATACTATCAAAACTTAACTGATCAAGAACCATAAGTTCTTTATCATTAACCTTTGATGTGAGAGCCGACTTGAGTGCCAGCTTCTTGAGCTTCTTAGGAATTGTGTAAGAATAGCTTCTGGGTTTTGGCCCAAGAACAATACCGCCCTTTATCCACTGAGCAGATCTGATACTACCATGTCTTGCCCTGCCTGTACCCTTTTGTCTCCATGGCTTGATACCACCGCCTCTAACTTCGCTTTTGGTTTTAGTGGACTGTGTACCCTGCCTTTTGTTTGCTAATTGGTTCTGTACAGCAAGATGTACGGCGTTTTCATTCACTTCGATACCGAATATATTGTCACTCAGCTCGATTTCGCCTACTGTCTCGCCTTTCATATTGTATAAATCAACTTTTGGCATAATCGCTTCCTCCTCCCATCTGTATTACTTACCGGATTTTACAGCTCCCTTTACAATAATCAGACCGCCCTTTGGTCCTGGAACTGCACCTTTTACGAGAAGCAGATTTCTCTCTGCATCAACCTTGACTACATTAAGATTCTGAATCGTGATCTTATCCGTTCCCATATGGCCCGGCTGCTTTTTGCCTTTATATACTCTTCCCGGGCTTGTACCGGCGCCCATGGAACCTACTCTTCTGTGGTACATAGAGCCGTGGGTTTCGGGGCCGCCCTTTTGTCCATATCTTTTGATCGTACCCTGAAAGCCTTTACCCTTTGATATACCGCTGACATCAATAATGTCTCCGTCAGCAAACATATCGGCTACCTTGACTTCCTGACCTACTTCATACTTGTCAACATCATCTGTTCTGAACTCTTTCAGGAACTTTCTTGATGTCACTTTTATCTTTGCAAATAAACCCTTATCAGGCTTATTCAGCTTCTTTTCCTGGACTTCACTGAAGCCAAGTTTAACTGCCGTATAGCCGTCATTCTCAACCGTTTTCTTCTGGACAACCGCACATGGTCCAGCCTGTATGACTGTTACCGGGATTGCCAGACCGGCATCGTTGAATACTTGTGTCATGCCGATTTTCTTACCAAGAATAAACTTGTTCATTTCCTATCCTCCTAATTATCATTGGTTCACAATCTCTTGTGAACATAATCACTCACTCAACCGCACTCAGTTCCGCTGACTGTCGGTAAACTGAAATTAATGTAATCAATTTCAGTGATCAGATCTCTTACAGCTTGATCTCTATATCAACACCGGCTGGTAAATCAAGTCTCATAAGAGCATCAACCGTTTTAGGTGTTGGCAACAGTATGTCTATAAGTCTCTTGTGAGTCCTCATTTCAAATTGCTCGCGTGCATCCTTATACTTGTGGGGAGCTCTGAGTATTGTCATAATTTCCTTCTGTGTGGGAAGCGGAACAGGTCCAGAAACCTGTGCACCGGTTCTTTTAGCAGTATCGACAATCTTCTCGGCCGACTGATCAAGTACCTGATGATCAAATGCTTTCAGTCTGATTCTGATTTTTTGATTGTTTGCCATACAATAACCTCCTGTCAAAATGTTAGGGGACATTCCTTTGTGAACTAGCTGGTATTCCACATGCGGTATTACCTGTGCCGGGAACTATACCTTTGAAAATCCCCATCTGTTACGTACAACAAGCTTTTTTCTGTACACTATGCCGGGTGTTTCCTGTTTTGCTATTTTAAAACCCAGATGCTTACAAAGCCATAAGGCTTGTAAAAACCTGGGCTGTACTTTACAAACAGACACACTTTCTGTGCTCTCGCAAAATGTACAGTGACTTGTCGCCCGGTTTCATGAATCGGACATTCTCCATGGAAGTTACCTATTTCTAAGAATAGCAATCTCCCATATCATCGTATGTCATGTCACAGCAAGAGTTATTTTACTACATTCAACAGAACAATGCAAGTACCTGAAAAAATATTTTTTCTAATCTCTTAAGTAAATTTCTCGCTATTCTCTGACTCTGCTTTGATTTCTACCAGTATCTTCATTGTTTTGAATCGATTCTGCAGCGGTTCCATTCTCCTGATGCATCAAACGTTCCAATTCAAGCTGATTCCTTGATCTGATTTCTTCTGCTCTGACCATGGCATCTGCCCTGATCTGCTCGACTTTTAGTTTGTATTTAGTAATAGCATCCGACAAAACAACAGTCACTGTTATGATCAAACCAACAGCAATGGCAAATATAGGAATCAAGTTTCCGTCAATTCTCATAAATAAACACCTCATAAAAATTGTTATGCCTATAATATTATCACACAAGGAGATACTTTTTCTGTGTCTTGGCTCACATACAGAAATTATATCACGCGATCATGTATCCTTCCAACATTTTCTTCCACACAATTTGTCAGATGGTAAACCCGTTCTTACATCTTCTTACAGCAATTCTTTCCTCAGTTCAGCGCCAGTCTTGGGCGATAAATAACTCAATGGGATATCCAGTACGGTCCTGGCTCCTGTCTGGCCTTCTCCGGCCAACCGGCAGGCAGCCCGTGCATATGCGACCAGAACACTTGATGTAAATTCAGGGTTGCTGCCGAGTGCAAGGCTGAACTCCACCCTTTGTTTCGTGTCCTCGCCTGTTTTACCGGTGCGAATAACAAATCCTCCATGAGGCATTCCACTGTGATGAAGCTTCAGTTCTTCTTCAGTAATAAAGTGAACTGTCGTATTATAGTCGGAAAAATAATTCGGCATATTTTTTATGCTTTCGGAAATTTTCTGCTGATCAGCCCCTTCTTCCGCCACAACATAACATACCCTTTCATGCTTTTCCCTGGTCGAAAGTTCGGGATTTTGTCCTGTGCGCACCATATTCAGAGCTTTTTCAATAGGAACAGTATATTGGATTCCGTTTATAACGCCGGGAACCCTTCTGATAGCGTCCGAATGACCCTGGCTCACACCCTTACCCCAGAAGGTATAATCTTTGCCATCCGGCAGCAGGGTTTGCCCTAAAAGCCGATACATCGAAAACAGCCCAGGATCCCATCCAATGGACATAAAGCTTATTGTTCCTGAGTCTTTCGCGACTCTGTCCAATACATTAAAATACTCAGGTATTTTTGCATGCGTATCAAAGCTGTCAACGGTATTAAACAATGCGGCGATCTGAGGGGCTTGTACTTGAAGGTCCGTTGCAGAGCCTCCGCAAAGAATCATAACATCAATTTTTCCCTTATATTTTTCAATTTCGGATATGTGGACAGTTTTAACTGATGTTTTAGTTGTTATAGAATTTCTCCGTGTGAAAATTGCCTCCAACTGTAAATCCGGATTTTGCTTTATGGCTATTTCGACACCTTTTCCAAGATTACCATACCCTACAATACCTATTCTAATGATTTTATCCATATGATTTAACCTGCTTCCTTTAGCAGGTCGCACTCCTTTCGTCTTATTATTCGATTTATTATACACTTTATTGTAAAACTATGATATAAAATGTCATTTTCTATTCATCCAGGCTTCAATCAGTTTCATTGCGACGCTTGCCCTTGAAGGTAGTTCCGGCAGGTCATCTTTACAATACCAATCTGCATCTTCAATTTCCTTTCCATCCACATTTATCTCGCCGGATTCATGCTCCGCCGTGAATGCTACCATAAGTGAGTCTGGATAAGGCCAGGGCTGACTGGAAAAATACTTAATATTCTTTATACGTATTCCTACTTCTTCCATTACCTCACGCTGTACACAATCTTCCAGTGTTTCACCTGCCTCTACGTATCCGGCTAACACACTGTACATCTTACCTGAAAACCTGGCTCCGTGAGCCAGGAGAATCCGTTCGCCCTTTGTAATAGCGACGATGACCGCCGGAGATATTCTGGGATAGACAATGTTCCCACAATTTCCGCAGAGCATTGCTACTTCATCAGAAGAGCGATTCATTACCTCACCGCAGCAACCGCAATATCGGTTCATTTTCTTCCAATTGTTCAGATGACAGGCACGGTTCGCCAGCAGGTACCAATCATCCCCTATTTCATGATATAAGTATCTTAATCCCTTTAGTATAAAGCCTTTCATACTTACACTCTCAGATAAAGATGCGATATAACTATCTTTTTCATCGATCTGTCCAAAATATTGAATATCACATATCATGGGCCGAAAACATTCTATATCCTTTGAAGTAGGAACATTGTAGGCTCCTGTATGAGGATCGGCATAAACCAGTAGTTCATACCCTTTAAATATGAACCAATATGTATGTTCATTTTCTGCATGAGTTTCCCTAGCATTAACATTGTAAACCATTTGTTTAGATCCCCTCGTGTATGAATAAATTCTGTCATCATTTCTCGCCAATCTATAGATACAAGCGTCTTACGAACCATTCAAAAAAACTAAAATAAATATAGCACAAAGCCCTGTGTTATTCAACACAGGGCTTTGATATAAATCCGGCGGAGACCTATTTTCCCGGGCCGTTACCAGCCAAGTATCTTGGGCACTGAGAAGCTTAACTGCCGTGTTCGGTATGGGAACGGGTGTGACCTTCTCGTTATATCCACCGGAAAAT
>JAEYRF010000198.1 GCA_023409615.1 Bacillota bacterium
GTGTGCATAGACTGTCTCAAAACCTTTGTCATGTCTCATTTTGATATAGTCTCCATATAAAGGAGATGACCCTGTTTCTGTGATTTCACCATCCATCACCGCTTTCACACTGCTTTCCTTTTCCGTATGTATATCAATCCCCGTATGAGTTTTAGTGCTTGAAGTACCATGTTGGATCTCCCCAAATGGTGTAGTAAGTGTTCCGACAACAGGTGCCAACATATCAGGTACAATGGTTGAATCAGTATTAGCTGCCAATACCGACTTCCCAACAGGATATAGAGAATCAATTGCAGCTTCATCCGGCGATGAATCGGCAGTTGGAGGTGTACTCGAAGTTGGAGGCATACTCGAAGTTGGAGGCGTGTTCATAGTCGATGTCGTACCTAAAGTTGAATCAATTCCTGAACTTGCATCTTTATGTCTTTCCAAAGTTGTATCTGACACTGCCACTATGTCCACACCATTCTTCTGCGCCGCACCTGGAACAATGCTGTTTACTATATCTGCCGCCAGAGTTTCTACATAGGCAAAAACACTCTTTAATTCAATGTTGTGGCTTAGTGTGTATCTGATCTGATCCGTTAAAAAATTTGCAGCAGAAATGTTAACATTTTTTGCGATAATAACTATGAAAAACAGCAAAGTACAAATGAGTGCCTGAAATGTGACCAACCTTCGCAAACCGCTGTCACGACTGTTCCTTGAATACCCTCCGCCAGGTGCTGACCTGCGAGGAGCAGGCCTTCTTCCAGTATATCTGGATCTGACCGATGAAGCTTCCATATCATCTCATCTCCTGTAAATAAAAAATCGGATGCATCCAATTCAGTATATTGATGAAATGACATTTTTATGTCTACAATCAAAGTTACAGCACAAAAGCGGCCTCATCAGCCGCTTTTGTTCACCTATCCATGTGATTCATTTCAGTTCACGCCAGATCAAATCGCCTCTTTCAAGTCCCTTTATAAGCATCTCCGCTGTTGCTATATTTGTTGCAAACGGTATATTGTTCATGTCACACAAGCGCAGGAGAGCATTAATATCAGGCTCATACTCCCTTGGGCCTATTGGATCTCTCAAGAAAATCACCATATCTATTTCATTGAGTGAAACTCTAACAGCAATTTGTTGAGCACCGCCCTGCGGTCCGGGAGAAAATCTATAAACGGGAAGCCCTGCTCCCTCTGATATAAATGACGCAGTGGTGCCGGTTGCAAACAGAGAATGCTGATGCAGTATCGCTTTATAAGCAATACACAGTTCCACTATAAGTTCCTTCTTATTATCATGTGCTATCAGAGCAATGTTCATTTTACAGGCTTTACCTTCCCCATAAAATCCTCACCAGTGCTGTTGTATGAAGTCATACCTTACCTTCCGCTGTTTCTGATATTCCTTATTGGAATGTTGGCATAAAGAGCAGGTACATAATTCTCTCCATCATCACTTTTTGTTCTGGTCAACTGTATGTCCAATGCGCTTTCATCAACATCCATGTAGTTGGTAATAACTTTGATGATTTCGCTTTTCAGCATTTCAAGAAATTGCGGCGAAACATTTGCACGGTCATGGATAAGCACCAGCTTCAGTCTTTCTTTGGCTACATCCTTGGAGTTCTTTTGTTTACGAAATATTTTACTTAAATCGAGCAGCTTGTATACCCTCCCTTTCAGTTCGCCTTTAGGCCGAATAACTTCTTTAGTTTGAGCATAAAGCCCTGATCCGCATCAAAGTTTATAAAAGGAACATCTTCTCCCTCTATTCTTTGTACGATGTTTCTGTATGCCTGTCCTGCCAGTGATTTTTCATCGTTGATCGCTGGCTCTCCTCTATTAGTTGAAATAACAATTTTCTCATCATCAGGAACCACACCAATCAGGCCAATAGCAAGTATGTCAATGATATCGTCAATAGACATCATGTCTCCGCGTTTTACCATATCAATACGCATTCTATTGATCAGTAGCTTTGGATTTCTTAATTCATTTGCCTCAAGAAGCCCGACTATCCTATCGGCATCCCTGACGGCAGATACTTCAGGTGTAGTGATTACGATTGCTTTGTCCGCCCCTGCAATGGCATTTTTAAATCCCTGCTCTATACCTGCAGGACAATCTACTATTATGTAATCATACTCATCCTTTAATTCCCCGCAAAGCTTCATCATCTGCTGAGGCGTCACTGCTGACTTGTCTCTTGTCTGAGCAGCCGGTAACAGATATAGTCCCTCATAGCGTTTATCCTTGATCAGAGCCTGTTTTACCCGACAAAATCCTTCTACAACATCAACTAGATCGTAAACGATCCTGTTTTCCAAACCCATTACAACATCGAGATTGCGAAGACCAATGTCCGTATCGATAAGGACTACCTTATGTCCTGCCAATGCAAGCCCTGTACCGATATTGGCTGTTGTTGTTGTTTTTCCTACGCCACCTTTTCCTGATGTTATTACTATGACCTCACCCATCCAAATACCTCCTGTGTGCCTTGTTGCAGGCCTCGCTTTTCACTTCTTATTTATATTGGGGAAGAAATCTTTCAATATATACAAGCTCATCCTTCACATAAGCAAGTTCAGGCATTAGTCCTTGCCTGGTTTCCTTAGTGTCGGGAGGCCGTGTTATGACATCTGCAATACGCAGCTGGGTCGGCTGTAGGCTCAGCGCTGCAACAACGGCGTCTTTGTTACCGTCAGCTCCGGCATGTACCATGCCACGCAGTGAACCCATGACAACTACATTCCCTGTAGCGATAACCTCCCCACCCGGGTTTACATCTCCAATAACGACCAGATTTCCCTCAAAGCTAATCAACTGACCGGATCTGACTGTGCCCCTGTAAAACTTGGATACACCCTCTTCAAGACCTTTGAAATACATCAGCCTCATTCTTGGCTTATCTATGTTTTTGTCAACCTCTTCCGGTTCATTCTCGGGTATAGAGCTATCTTCTTCAAAACTCTTAATTTCTGCATTTGCTTTTTCAGAAATAAGTGCGGCAATAATTTGTTCCTGCTCTGCAGTTAGCTTTTTACCACGATATTTGACAGCAAGACTTGCACCTTTAAAAAATCTGCCCGAAGATTCGAGCTTTCTGGCAACATGTTCGTAAATGGTATCAAAATCATCCTCTTCTCGCATAATCAGTATCAGACCGTTTACAGTTGCCTTAAAGCTGATAATATTTTCCTCCATTGACCAGATCCCCCTGCTGTAAAGTCTAACTTCGGTATAAACTTTAGTTTCACATATTTCATTATTACATTAATTATTCATTAAAACAAGCAAAAAAATAATATTATAACGTATAACAGCAGCATGCAATTTCTCCAGCTCTGACAATAATACATTCTCACTGATTAAAAACAGGCGACTGTGGTTCCAGTTCTGAGCTTCCTGCATCAGCCTTTTTCAACCCGAAATACTCATCAATGATATCTCTTGCGATCGGGGCAACATTAGAACCCCATGCGCCCTTTTCCACAACAACCGCTATAGCAATCTGTGGGTCATCAGCAGGAGCATAGCACACAAACAATGCGTTAGGTGAACGCTCAATCCCTTTTGATGTCTGAGCTGTACCGGTTTTACCGGCTACATCGAAGGGCAGTCCCTGAAATGATTTATATGCCGTACCATCTATAGATGATGTAACAGCCACCATACCCTGTTTTACGGCGTCTATCGTCGATTGCTGCACTGGAACTTGTGTATAGCTTGGTTCGGTCACATTGACGACAGATCCGTCGTAACGGGTCACCTCTTTGATCAGATATGGCTTGTATCTTTTCCCTCCATTTGCTATGGTACTTATATAGTTTGCCATCTGCAATGGAGTAAAACGGCTGTCAAACTGCCCTATAGATGCTTGTGCAGTATCTGCCGGCCTCCAAATATCGTTTCTAATATCCAGCTTCAGTTCCTTAGATGACATAAAGCCCGCCTTCTCACTTGGCAGATCAATTCCCGTCAATTTTCCAAGTCCAAAATAATCAGCCCATTCACCGAGTGTATCAATAGTCGTTTCCACACCAATCAAATAAAAGTAGACATTACACGAAGTTTCAAGTGCCTTCTTCAGGTCCAGCAGCCCGTGGCCAGATCTTGGTCTTTCCAGACAGTATAAATCCCTGTTTCCGATCACAATATGTCCGGGATCCCGTCTATTGCTATTGGTCGGCGTGATAACGCCCTTTTCTAGTGCAGAAATGGCGACCAAAGGCTTAAAAGTAGAACCAGGCTCATACATACCCTGTATTGCTCGGTTAACTTGAGCCTTATTTTCATCATTATTCAAAGCTGAAATTATCTTTTGTGCCTCGGTATCTTCCGAACCGGCCAGATAAACCTTTGGATCAAAACTGGGGTAGCTTGCTATAGTCAGCACCTCTCCGGTATTGACATCCATCACCACCGCGGCGCCTGCATTAGCATCTGCATAATTACTGTCTTCCTTCTTGTTTCTGATGAACTCTATATTCCGTGCCAGTGACTCCATAGCTGCTTTTTGCAGATTCGTATCAATGGTAAGCATCACGTTACTGCCGGGAACTGCTGCTACAGTCTCCTTCTTTTGGGTCAGTCTTCCGGTAGTATCCACCTCAATGCTCATTTTCCCTTTTTGGCCTCTAAGGTATCTTTCGGCCTGCAGTTCTATTCCTGCATAGCCAATCAGGTCATCATTATCATAACCTTCTTCCTTGAGATCGTCATACCTTGCTTGTGAGATCGATCGGATATACCCAAGTACATGTGCCTCTTCGTAAGTATCAACATACTCCCTTACCGGTTCGAGTGTAGTAAATATACCAGGGAACTCGCGATTTCTTTCTTCCAGTTCGTAAATAGTAAGATTGCTTACATCATTGGCCAACGTTATTGTCCCACCGGTTGAAAAATTCCAGTTATTGATCATAATCTCATATCTGAAAAGCATGATCCTATAAGCCTGTTCATTGGTAAACGAATCATCAATTTTGAACACCTCTTTCCTGAGGTGCTTAAATAGCTCTCCTGCAGTAGATTTTACATCGTCTTCCTTCAAACCGAGTCTGTTTGAATTGGTTTGCCATGCCTTAATCTCTTTCTCGGACCTTCCATTGAATGTCAAAGGGTTAAATGTCAAATATTTTGTAATACTATCTACATAACTCTCCGAATTCTTGTCCAACAAATCTGAAAGCTTAAGCAGCATTTCGTTCAGTTCTGCTGTCGTGATACTAGTCTTGACCAGATGAACTGCATACCCTTGCTTGTTCACTGCAAGCGGGACGCCATTCCTGTCAAGGATCTTTCCTCTGGGAGCTTCTACGTCACTTTCCTTCAAAAATCTTCTGCTAGAGTTGGCATAATACTTTTCACCCTCTACAACCTGCAGGTTAAAAAGACGAAAAATAATCATGAATCCAAAAATAAGAAATCCAAGACTGAGTATGATATATCTGTTATTAAGCTTATCCTTCAATTACAACACCTCTGCTATGAGCCAAACTTCACTCATCAGTACCTTCTTATTGTCTTATCTGTATCATTGAACCATTTATCGGCCTTTATCATCAGAGGAAATATTAATATAGCAACTGCGCTGTTATATGCCGCTTCAGGCAGTACAACTCTTGTAAATGCATATATGAAATCCATATCAACGCTCATGATATTATTGATGATAAAAATGACAGACTCATACGCAACAGAATACACAAAAGTAAAGAATAGGGCAATTAAGAAATTATCCCTGAACAGTCTTTTATTAAGCGACCCAACTACGATGCCAAGATAGAATCCGAACAAAGCATAAAATCCAAACACACTACCAAACATCAAGTCTGCAGCAAGTCCTGCGAACAATCCTACAGCACCGCCTTCAACGTTACCTCTGAGTAAAGCGGTAATAATGATGAAAACCGCAAGTAAATTGGGCAAAACCCCATAAATCGCTGCATACTGCAGCAAAGTTGTTTGCAGCAGCAGCAACAAACTCACGAAGAAAAAATAAAACAGGAATTTTTTTTTCATTATTCAGCACTGCCTGCCTCTATATTTTTTTCACTTCTAAACACAAACACCTCTTCGAGCCTCTTAAAATCTGCCGCTGGCTGAATGATTGCATATCGTTCAAGCTCGCTGTTCGATTTTCTCACCTCAATGACCTCGCCTACTACAATCCCTTTTGGATATATGCCGCCTCCCAATCCCGATGTCTCGATTATATCACCGACTTCAACGTCAACCTCGAGCGGGATGTAATCCATTTTGCACAAGCCTTTTCCCTTCAATTCCATATCACCTCGAACGATGGCATGACCTCCGCCTGCCTTTGCGATCCAGCCTGAGACAGCGCTCTCTGTATCAATGATTGTTTGAACATTCGAGGTGGTAGTATCTGAAGAAATTACTCTTCCCACAAGTCCCTTGCCGCTTGTCACAACAGGCGAGTCAATATAAATACCATCTTTGGTACCTATGTCAATTTTAAATACGCTGAACCAATTGCTTGGATCTACGGCAATAATATTTGCTCCGAGTATCGTAAAGCCGCCGAACTGTTCCTTCAGACTCAATGCTTGCCTCAAATCTTTATTTTTGCTCTCAAGCACCGACATCTCCCTGTTTTGTTTCTTTAGCTCAGCTACTTCTGCTCTTAGCGTATCATTTTCTTTTTTTACAGCTTCAATTTCTTTAAAATATGATAGGATGTCTTCAACCTTCTGACCGACAGAAGAAAAAAATCCCTGGACAGGCTTCATCGGCACACTTATGATATTATTGAGCCAATTCAGTTTACTGCTTTTATTTGCAGAGACCCCCATCAATACAAGAAGAACTATCGTAATGAAAGACACGATAAACCATTTGCTCTTTAAAAAACGCAGCAAAGGACATGTCCCCTCTCTATCTCAATTTTCTAGGCGTTATCAGTACACTCTTCAAAGTCTCAATTTCCTCAAGAACCTTTCCTGTACCAATCGCGACACAATCCAATGGATTTTCAGCAATCATGACCGGCATTCCTGTCTCTTCATGGATTAGCTTGTCCAAGCCGCTTAGGAGAGCACCGCCTCCTGCAAGCATGATGCCTTTATCCATAATATCTGATGCCAGCTCAGGGGGAGTTTTCTCAAGGGTAAATTTTATTGAATCCACAATGGAATTAATCGGCTCCTTTAGTGCATCATTAATTTCACTTGAAGAAATGGTAATATTCTTAGGAAGTCCGGTGATAAGATCCCTGCCCCTTACATCCATATATTCTTCCTTTGGTTTAGGATAAGCATTTCCTACTGACAATTTGATCTGCTCAGCCGATCTTTCACCAATCATCAGATTGTATTCCTTCTTAACAAAGTGAACGATCGCTTCATCAAATTCATCTCCGGCAATACGCAGTGATTTACTCGTGACAATACCGCCCAGTGATATAACAGCTACTTCACTTGTACCTCCCCCGATATCGACTATCATACTGCCGGTAGGCTCCTCGACAGGAAGATTTGCTCCAATGGCAGCAGCCATTGGCTCCTCTATCAGATATGCTTCCTTTGCCCCGGCGGCAAGAGTTGCCTCCTCAACCGCTCTCTTCTCTACTTCAGTCACCCCTGAAGGTACACATATAACAACCCTTGGCTTTGACATAAGACCTCCGGCCATCGCTCTCTTTATAAAATATTTCAACATACTTTGCGTAATATCAAAATCAGCTATGACTCCATCCTTCATAGGCCTTATTGCCACGATATCTCCCGGTGTCCTGCCGATCATGCTCTTTGCATCGTCTCCCACTGCAAGGATTGCTTTCGTATTTTTATTGATCGCAACAACTGAGGGTTCTCTAATGATAATCCCCTTTCCCTTTACATGAACCAGTGTATTGGCTGTACCTAAATCTATACCTATATCTTTTGCAAATAATCCCATTTATGAATCCTCCCATGTCATTTGTAAAACTTTCATGATAAATGCTACATCAATCCCTGTTCTTTGAAGCTTATATATCTTCCGTCCCCGATAACCACATGATCCAGGACCTTTATTCCTAAAATACTACCTGCATTGATAAGCCTTTGTGTTGTCTCGATATCTTCCCTGCTTGGCTCCGGATCACCACTGGGGTGGTTATGTACCAGTATTATACCACAGCAGCCTGCTTTCACTGCCTCACTAAAAACCTCCCTTGGGTGTACGATTGATGAATTCAAGCTGCCGATAGAAACATTCAGAACCTTTATAATGTGGTTCTTTGTATTGAGTAAAATAATTTTAAATACTTCCTTCTTCAGATGCCGCATATCTTCCATAAGCAATGCACTTACATCAATAGGTGATTTTATGGTCATTCGCCCGTTATTTATCATTGAAGCAGATGCTCGCTTCGAAAGTTCCATAACTGCTTTAATCTGCAGCGCTTTAACTCTTCCAATGCCTTTTGTCTTTCTAAGTTCCTGAACTGACATGTTGTGTAAAAACAGTATTCCATCATTGTCTTGTCCCAGTGAAAGCAATCTTTGAGCTAAAGTGACTGAAGTTTCTTCCTGACTGCCTGTCCTAATGATGATTGCCAGTAGTTCCGCATTTGATAATGACTCCGATCCGTACTTCTCCAGCTTCTCATATGGCCTCTCACTAGCTGGTATATCCTTCATTCTAAGTCTGTATTCCATTTTGGTCA
>JAEYRF010000161.1 GCA_023409615.1 Bacillota bacterium
GTTTAGTCCTCCTCCCTGATTGATCGTCCTTTCCAGATTACCTTTAAACCAAATATTTTTTTGACCATCGACACTGATAATATTACAAAAAGCACGATAATCAGTATTGGATAAAGGATTATCGGCAGAACACGAAAACGTCCGGCTTTCTTTGAGAGGATGAAAAGAACCCACACCCAGAGTATGTACAGCGCTGAATAGAGAACAAGCCAGGGCAAGTTTGCAGAAAAAGCAAACAGGGCTACATGGATAGGGACTGAAGTCATTGAAGCAATCCAAAAGAAAACCATACAAAACAAAGACTTGGGAGTCTTGGCTGCACATGCTGCGATATTCTTGATCCAGCCTTGGAATAAGCTGCGGGGCCCTTCTGGATACATTCTAAAGGTTATATCTTTATCCCCTACAAAAAGAAGATACGGAATACCTGTTTCCCTCAACCTTTGTCCCAAAGCCATGTCTTCCACAATGCAATTTCGGACACTCTTATGACCACCAATTTTGTTATAGTCGGCCTTTGATATGAGAACGACCGGTCCGTACAATCCTGCCCCCATTGGTTTAGGAAGTGCCGTACCGTTCGCAGCAATCTGAACCAGATTAAAAAGTATAGAGCATTGTTCATGCCACATCTCGGTATTGTGATAAGGCTGAACAGATATTGTGCAGTGTTGTTCAGAATAAGTCTGCATCACCCTTTGAATAGCATTATTCCCAAGCCGTACATCTGCATCAAGGAAAAGCAGGAGATCTCCTTTGGCCAAATCAGCGCCATTCTGACAAGCCCAAGTTTTACCCATCCAACCATCCGGCTTGTCGGTTAGCGATATCACCCTTGCTCCAAGAAACGCTGCAATTTGAGCAGTATCATCAGACGATTCATCGTCTGCGCATATGATCTCAAATGGCGAGGATGACTGGACACGCAAATCCTCAAGTAGCAGGGGCAGAATTTTACCCTCATTTCGTGCTGGTATGATAACCGATAGGGAAGATATGTTATCATCGTTTTTTGCTTTAGAAATCCTTGGAAAGCGGTAAAATAAAACAGGCGTAATCGCCAGGCCAAGGAGAACAATTAGCAATTCAATTATATTGAGAGTCATAGTTCTTCTCCTATTTAAGCTTTCTAAGCTAACTAATATTTGTTAGGCATATAATTGTATTTTACCACCAATTCTTACTAATTGTTAATATATTATTTAAATTTTTGTGGATATTATAAAGTTTAGCCCGTCTTTTTTACTTTTTAAATGGTCAGAATCGAAGAAATGCAAATCTGAAATATGCAAAAATCTGTTATCTTTCACAACCGCACTCCTCCAATCATTTTTATTTTCCAATCCCATTCCTATGTTATCGCTAAATTGATTGACTCATCATTAGCAAAGGAAGATGGGTTTGGGATATTCCCAAAAGGTGAAATCACATAGATTTCCGCAAGTGTATAAACACTTGCATTGCTTGCCAATATTGAATCTTTAACTATTACAAAGCCTTAGATAGGCCTTTTTCACGATCTGGGCCATCAAAAATCGACGATTTTGAATAAATTCAAAATAATCCATTACTTCAAATTTATCAGGCAGGGCATGCTGTGAGCAGGTTTTAATATACTCCTCATCTCCTAGTTTTTCTCTAAAAGCTACTGCGTAGTCCTGGGGTTGTCTGTCAGAAACATGAATATTTGTATTGTAATCCAGGTAGGTGAAATTCGCGGTCTGATTTCTATCTCTATCTTTTTCAATACCAATCTGTGCTAGATAATTCTTAGGGAATATATGATGCTTATCAACTGCATTTTTTGATCCGCTTGAACCAGCCGAAAACATATGAGAAAGTGGAGTCGTACTGAAAAGCATTGGATAACCAAGAACGATTTGCGATGCCAAATAACCATACCAGCTCGGAGAAATCGCTGCTGAGGTTTCAAGTTCCATAGGCAGAGTGATTTTAAAGTAGTCATCCGTGAATCGAGCATCAATTGCCCTTTGAAGGTATGCCTCTAATTCATCAGCGGTTTTAAATTCACGCATATCTGCAAATTGTTTTTCAACATCTGATTCGGCATTGCCTGTATAGAAATAAGTAATGGCTGCCATAAAAAACCATTTGCGAATAAGTTTTCTCAATCTCATGGAATCCATGTGGTAATCATATTTAGCGATAAGATAAAGAACATAGCTAAACACGACTGCATTTGAAGATGCAATCAATTTGTCTGAGATGTATCCGGCTTCTTTCAAAATATTTAGATAGCCGTGCCAATTGTTAAGATCTACTACTTTATCTAAAGCTTTCTTGAAAATTTCCAAATTAGATTCTCTAATTTCCTCACTCGTTATTCCTGTCTGAAGATCTTTACCACGCAAAATCATGTAGGCATATCGTAATCTGGCACGTCTAAAACCCACACCGACAGTCATTCGGACAATGTGCGATGGATCTACTGATAAAAGATGATTAAACGAAGTTTTATCGGCTGGGATGCGAGAGTCCGCGCAGAATTTATCGATTTGATCTCTACGGTCCTTTTCGTATACTGAAATAAGTGTCAGAATAAAATCATTTTCCGTTAATTTTTGTCCTGCAGAATTTACACGCACAAAAATATCAGCCACATCTTCTTCACTGGAGGAATATGCAATCTCAAGAGAAGGAATCTGATAGGATTCAAGGTGTAAAAGCTCATTGATGTTTTCTTCAATTTGATACTCTTCTTCGTCGGAGAGTTCAGGTTCATTTCTTTTTATCCGGCTTTCATTTAAACGCCTAATAAAATCCTTCCTGAACTTTCCAGAAGTATTATTTTCTTTTGCAGAAAAAGCTTCGCTTATATCTGAAATGTATTCCGGATTATTTTCGACTGCCTGTGTCCAAACATCAAATTCTTTAGTTTGGGGTTTGTAGCCGATACGAATTCTGCGATCCTGGAAGTTCTTATCCTTCACAGTTTCTCCGTACATAGAAGCAACTAATGCCGTCAAACGTTGCTGTCCATCTATTACAAGATCCTTCGGGACCTTATAAGCTTTTTCGCCAATTCCGATGGCTGCTTTTTTGTCATCGTAATCAACCGGTGATTCCCACAGCATAATATAGCCAATCGGAAATCCCTTCAGCATCGAATCATATAAATCACGAACCTTGTTGTCCTTCCAGACAAAGGGACGTTGAAGATCTGGAAGACCGATTCTTCCATTGCGTACATCCTTTAAAATATCTGATAACTGCCGCGGCACATTAGTATAGATTGCTTTCGCCATACTTTGTTCTCCTTTATTAAGTGTTTAAGTACAAGAGGCAATGATACGTAAAATATCTTAGGCATACTTGAATAATTCTTTTTTAGTAATCCGTTTCTATCCTTGAATAAGTTCCCATAGCTTGTCGTAACTACTCACCACATCATATTTTATATTTTCGCCACTGATGGCACGGAAATGCTCTCTGGCGCAGTGGGCTTTTGCTTTTTCAATTTCTCTGAGTTCCATAGAGGACATGTCACCTTTTGTTTCAGCAACAAAATAAATATGTTTGACTTTACCCTCGTAGAAAGCAATTGCCCAGTCGGGATTGTATTTTCCAACTGGTGTATTTATATAGAATCCTTTTGGCAGCTTGACATAGACTTCAACTTCTTGTGAATGCGTCTCTAGCTGATTAGCGAAGTCTCGCTCATTGGTCGAGTCGTAGATTACATAGTCATACAAATGCCGTTTTGCTTCTATAGCATTGACACCCAAAGCACCTTTCTTGAGATCCGGCTCAGTAAATATATTCGTACTAAATTCAGATTTAAGCTTATCGTAGGTAATATGCTCAATAATCGCTGTAGCTTTCTGCTCGTTGATAATATTTGCCGCTCGCAGGATAAACTCTTCAGGATTATTTCCAAACTGGTCAAATATCGATTTTTCAATACCAACTAAAATTGAAGCCACCGCTTTGCGTGTCATCCCAGTTTCGGAAACAATCTTTCCAACGAGATCATACCGTACCGCACTGCTGGCCTTCATCTCTAGGTAAGAGGATGCCTCCTCTCGAACCATATCAGCCCGTACAAAAGCCTCTCCGGCTTGCAGCTGAGCTTTGGATTCGATCTTTTTTGTTTGCTCGCCTTTCTCCACCTTGAAATATATTTTTGATACACGCAATTTGGAGTTTAGCTCAGTGATGGCTCTTTTTATCAGCTCATCCTCATCAAAGCTTACGGTATAGTAGCTTCGGCTGTTGATTCTTGACCAAAGTTCCTGGAATGCGTGGCTATTCAATTTATCTTTATCGAGCGTCAAATTGACTGTATTTTTACGAGCGTTCTCTGGTTTATTAATATTAGGATCGTAGACAGAATCAAGCACAGAGATTACTTCCTGGAAATGCCCAGATATTTCCTCAGGCACTTCAAGAGAACCATTTTGCTTTGCTTCATAATATTTTTCTGTCAGTTCACCGCGTTTGATATAGCCGTTCTCTATCAGGCTCTCATAAATAACCAGTGCAGTATCTTCGCCAAATTTCTCTTCAAACAGCTTAGCTTGAACCTTACGTGGACGATCGGCAACTGCTTCTGCAATTTCGCTTTGCAATCCTTTTGCAAAACTGTCGTAGCTTTCATTGGCAATAACAGTCAGAACGTTGACGTTGTGAATCTCTTCGTGAGAAAGGACATTCTCATCCATTCGCTCGCCAACTTGGTTTACAGAGAGACGCAAGCCTCGCCCAACTTCCTGTCGCTTGCGAACATCGCTGCCACTTTGTTTCAATGTACATATCTGGAATACATTGGGGTTATCCCATCCTTCACGCAGCGCTGAGTGGCTGAAGATGAACCGGACTGGTTCGCGACGATCGAGAAGCCGTTCTTTGTCCTTCATGATCAAGTCGTAGGCATCAGCATCATCTGATGTACGTTCTTTCTTATCGCCAAGCTTACTGTCTATTATTCGACCGCTTTTCTTGTCTATTGAGAAATACCCAGCATGTGTCTGATCTTCAGATATGCTTTCAAGGTACTTAAGGTATCCCTCTTCATCATCAAGAGAAAGCTGCATATTTCCAACTATAGCCTTATACTCCTCTTCAAATATCTGAGCATAGGTGCCACCCGTGGCATTTCCCTGAGCATCGTATTGTCTATATTTTGCTACCTCGTCAATAAAGAACAAAGACAGTACCTTGATGCCCTTAGCATACAATTGACGTTCTCTTTCAATATGGGAGAGTATGGTTTCTCTTATTTGAATTCGGCGCAACTGTTCCTCACTGACCGAACCAATCACATCACCTGCATACAATTTTTTACCATTCGTGAATTCCACAGATGAATCACGTCCATCAATACGTAAAATCGTATACCCATCTTTGTACTCAGCAAGTTCCCCAGAGTTATCAAAAAGGTTGTATCCTTCAGTGACGATCCTGGAAACCTTCCGAATACCTGTTTTCCCTTTAATGTCAAATTCTATTGTTGCAGTCGGATTGCCCTTAGAGAGGTTGATGCTCTGAATATAGATATAGCCCTCAGTTGCAGTGCTCCCTGAAACAGAGATCCCCTTTACGGCGATTTTTTTAACGAGCTTTTTGTTGTAAGCTTCTAGGGCATCGAGGCGATAAATCATATTGTAAACACTATCCGCTCGATGCGTCGCTGAATACCGCAGTGTAGCCAAAGGAGCAAATTCTTTCAGTCTTTCTTTGGTTGCTGCACCTTCGACTGACTGTGGTTCATCGATTATCAGAATCGGATTTGTTTTAGCTAAAATATCAATTGGACGGCGGGAACGAAAATCATCGAGTTCCATATAAATACGCCTTGCGTCTTTACCTCTGGCATTGAACGCTTGGCTGTTGATAATCATGGCGTTAATTGAACTATCAGATGCGAACCGATCCAGTTCAGTTAACTGGGCGGAGTTGTAAATGAAGTAGCGAATCTTTTTACCATAATCTTCAGCAAAATGATCCTCTGTCATTTGAAATGACTTATAAACGCCTTCACGTATCGCAACGCTAGGGACGACAATGATAAATTTACTCCAACCATAACGCTTATTCAATTCGTACATTGTTTTGATATAGGTATAAGTTTTACCTACACCGGTTTCCATTTCAACGGTCAAGTTATATCGCCCATCAAGTGATTCTGATGGCTTGATTTGCCCCGATCTCTGTATATTTCGGATATTCTCAAGAATTTTATCATCGCCAATAACCACTGGTGCATTATTGAAACCAGTAAAGCTTCGAGCATCTTCCAGGCCGATTTGTCCCAAACCTGGATCTATCATATAGGTCGGTGAGTGAAATGGCTGACCATTAAACACTTCACAAATTGCATTTGCTGCATCAGACTGAAATTTTTGATGCCTGAATTGTAATCTCATCATCTCACCCCCTTAAATCACTCTTACAGTGGTATTCGGTGCGAGAAGCTTGAATATCTCGACCACATTTATTTTCTCTGGCGAACTGGTAAAGCTGCTGTCACGGAACACCACGCGAAGAGGTTGTCGTTTAGCAATTTCCCGGACGACATGCTCACTAATACGCTCCTCAAAACAGGCTATCAAATCACCTTCGTTATAAGTGTGTACTGTGAAACCATCAATCTTTTCATGAGTGTGCGGTAATGAAAGAGGAAGTCCCCAGTCAAGCAGACATCCAAACAAAAGATCCATATCCGTTCGGTCATCCCTGATGTTTGACTGAAGCATAGAAATCATGTCCTGAGTGTAATCGCCCGCAGCATAGTACACATCGTTCAAATTCGTTTCGTCGAGTTTCAAGACACGGAAACCAATGTCAATCCCTTGTCCAGTCAAACCAGCCTCATCTTTAATTTTATCTCCTGCACGGCGGATACGCTCTTTCCCAATTTCACAAATGTTTTTAAAACCAACCTTGGCTGCTTCTGTTCCCTCGATACATTTCTCTGGGAGTTGAACCATAATAAATTTTCTCTTTAACCCATCCAAAGCATTGGTTTTCATTATAGCCTCAGCTGTTGTAGCTGATCCAGAAAAAAAATCTAGAACTATATCATTGTCACGAACACCAGATACTTTCAAAATCCTTGTCATTAAGTCAACAGGTTTAGGGTTTTCAAACGACTTGCTACCAATCGCAGCTTTCAAGTCAATTGTACCTTTTTTATTTCCTTCGACATCTAACCACAGATTTGATACTTGCTTTGTTCTACCTTCAAGATAATATTTTACATATGGCATTAGATCTCCATTTCTCGAGGTTTGCCATACAATCATTTCATTTTTTAAATATTCTTCATACGTAGAATATCCAAATCTCCATCGACTCTCATAACCGGTTGGCCCAATTGGATATACTTCTTTCCCTTCAGGAGATATCACAGGATAATACATGTTTGGACGATCTTCTCTTCTGTCTGCATTCCCGGTTTTCCGCAGCTGAAGAATAGAATATCTACCATTAATATCTTCATAACTAAACCGTTTTTCGTCGTCTTCACTTAATTCTATTCCCTCTAGTGTAAAAGATGATGTTTTCTTATAAATTAGCAGGTAATCCAGTGATGACCCAATTTTATTCGCATCCTGGCCAGTTGTTGTTCCAGTAGCCCTACTTATACAGCCAAAATAGTTTACAGCACCAAAAACTTCATCACATATTTTTCGCAAATTGTGTACTTCATTATCGTCAATAGAAATAAAAATAACCCCATCCTCACGAAGTAGGTTTCGGGCTAGTACTAGTCTAGGAAAAATCATGCTGCACCAATCCGAATGAAACCTTCCGTTAGTTTCAGTGTTTTTAAAAAGGCGTTCTCCGTCATCACTGTATATGCCTGCTTGCTCCTCATATTCGTCGCGGTTAGCAGCAAAATTGTCGTTGTATACAAAATCATTTCCTGTGTTATATGGCGGGTCGATATATATCAACTTCACCTTACATAGGTAGCTTTCTTGTAACAGTTTTAATACATTAAGATTATCACCTTCTATGTAAAGGTTCTCCGTATTATCCCAATTCTTACTCTCTTCAGGACAAGGGCGTAGTGTTTTCCTAATAGGCTTACCAGCTTCAGCTATAGCAGCACGCTTCCCAACCCATGTGAATTCGTAAGCTTCATCTGCAAATACTTCTTCTCCAAGCATTGATCTTAGCAGATCGAAATTCACCTTACCATCAGCAACTACACCTGGGAACAGAGCGGCAATCTTTGCTTTGTTTTCATTGGTAAGATTTGGTGTTTCAAATTTCATCTTTTCTAGCATCTATAATCTCCTCCTATTTGTTTCGGTCTTTATATGCCGTGCGGATTTTGTCAAATTCAACATCGTTACTTTTCAATTCAGTAAGCTTAGCTTCAAGGAATTGCAATGCGAATTGTGAAAACTTGAAGTTCTGCCCACCAGACCGTGAAGTCGTCACACCGATGCTATAACGCTTTGCTTCTTTCATCTTGTAATAGTAGATCAGAGCATACAAGTCTTGTGAGGATATGCCAAGTTTTTCAGACAAGTCCTTCTGAATATAAGGATATCCTTGGTCCGGATCTATTTCCGGCACCGGTACTTCTTCAGCCAAATCAATGTTCCCAGTCACTTTAATAACAGGTATTCCGACTGTTTCATCGAAACTACCTTCTTTAATGAATTTTGCTTTTTTAAGCACTTGAGATACTAGTTTACGATCAAAAGCCACATCCACCCCATATGGAGTAGTAATCTTACCATTGCTATAGTTTACAATGCCAAGATTTGCAGTTTCGCTTTTTCGTATAATCTCAAATAGTTTTAAAAGTCCTTCACGTTCCTTTGAGGTTCGCTCCTCGATTATCCTACGCATTTCTGCATATTTTATTTTTTCACTCCGAGCCCTGTATCGATAAAACACATCCCCACTGGTGATTTTTTCTCCACTGTCAGATTTTTGCGCTATGACTGGCTTATTCTCAGCTTGTTCTGCATATAACCATCCGATTTTGATTTCAGTTATTTCTTTTTCTACTTTAGCGTTGCTAACGGTTTTAACTTGTTCCGCCGGAATGGTTAATGTGCCACACTCCCAATCTATAGCAGGTGAAAATAGGGAGTTAATTGCATCGGTAAATTGCTCTTGACTGAGGTTTTCAAAATTATTACTTTTCAGTCCTACTATTTCACGCGGATTATCTTTAACACCGAAAATAATATAGCCGCCGCGATTATTGGCGTAAGCAGACATAGTTTTAGCGTACTTTGCTGTGCTATTTTTATTGAACGATTCTTTAAATTCCACAGTATTACTTTCTCGGCTTCTTAGATTTCCTGAGGGAGTAACAGCAGACAATATTTTTCTTACCTCTATCTCATGCTTCATCTACTCAATCCCTCCAGCTCAGTTCGCAATCTCCTTAATTCACTGTTTAACTCGACTTGCCTGTTAAACTGCTTTTCCCGCAAAATATTCTTTTCCAGTCCGGCAATCTCACGTTCAAGTTTTTGCCGTAGTTTGTCTTTTTCAACCGCTTCGGCTATATCTCCCTCTGCATCTAATCTTCCGCCAGCTATATGGCGTGCAAGATTTCCATAAACGGTATCGAGGTTTAATCCGTCAAGCTTTAGCGTGCATCCATCAATTCGAAACCAATCAGAGTTGTAGAATGTACCAGATGCTTCGATCCAAGTTTGAGCAACATTTTCAAAAGTCAGCACGAATAAAATTTTGTATGGGATTGCCTTATTTATAGCCGTCAAAACACGTTTATCCAAGCCACGTTGACGCAAAGAAATCTCAAATACCTGTATTTCTTTAACATCTTCTCCGGGAGCCAAGCCTACTGTAGTATCAGACAGTTTATTTCTCCAGAAAATCGATTCAATTTGATTTTTTATAATGTCGCGCAACTGGGTAGTCATTGTTGTGTTAGCATAAATTTTTTCCTTTGCCACACGCCGGTTGACTTCAGTTGAACGGGGTAATCCTAACATATCTTCACCTCACCACCAGGAAGCAAATCATTTCAAAGTCATCCAGACCACTTATCTTGTTATTTAAGGCAGAGGTGCCGCCTATATTAAAAAGACTTTCAATGTCGTTTTCCTCTTTCACTTCAATGATGGATGTTATTGCATCTGTAAGAAGGGTTGAGATACTTTGCATATCCCGTCCATCTTTTGTCTCAGTATTAAACTCACGGCAAACATCCATTACCGGGGTGTTTATTCCTTTGCATAGTGACCTGAATTTATCGAGAAGTTCCTTAGGGGAAAGATGATCACAGATAACTTCCCCATCTGTTCCAACATAAACCATATAAAATGGGTGAAGTCGGTTTTGCATGTCTATATTTACACTGTTATTCAAGTTCTTGAGAACGAACACGACTCCAGGAGGGCAATCCTCTGAAGCGGGAACCACAGCGTGAAGTCCGTAGGGGATAGTATCCATGTCGCCGTTTTGTTTTACATATTCAAGCAGATCAAGCCGGAATTCATTCAAACCCAAGTCCATAATTGATATACCTGATTGCATATCTTCGATATCCACAACTTCTTCCTGAAGTCGTTTAAGTTGTGCTTTGCGGTATTCGAGATCGCCCTTTTCTTCTGCATTGATCAGATCGTCATCGCCAGTGGCTGTCATGATCGAAATGCGCATCCTAGTTTCGACTCGTCCTTTAAGAGAGAGGTATTCATCCAGATCCACGTCTGGCCAGAAATTAACAAGTTGAATTACAGCATTATGGCTGCCGATACGATCAATACGTCCAAAGCGCTGGATAATGCGAACCGGATTCCAATGAATGTCATAATTAACACAGTAATCACAGTCTTGGAGGTTCTGGCCTTCTGAAATACAATCTGTTGCAATCAAAACGGAAATATCATCTCGATTGTTTGGCATCAACAAGTTCTTATCCTTAGAAATCGGCGAAAACAATGTCAGCACATCATTCATGGACGCTTTTTGGCCCTTTATGGTGGTCCTGCCTTCTACACTTCCCGTAATTATTGCTGAGTCCAAGCCAAACTGAGACTTTACGAAAGCGCTTACGTTTTTGTAAAGATACTCGGCTGTATCGGAGAAAGCTGAAAAAATCAGGATTTTTCGATTCCCTTCGTTAATTGGATTATTTAGTTTGCTCTCAATCAACCCTACAAGAGTTTGGAGCTTGGTATCATGTTCAGGTGTGATATCATCGATCATGATTTTCAGAAGTCCTAGCGTTTCAGCATCTTCGTTGAGCCTATCTCGCCAAGACTTGTAATCCATATCCGCTAGATCAATTTTTATACTATGTTCAGCCGCGAAGTATTCTGTATTGCGGTCATCATCATCGAAATCAACATCATCACCAACAAGTTCGCGCCCGTTGATAACTGATCCACCCCCTGCTGTGAACGCATCGATCTCATCAATTGTGTCGTCAATGAGTTTCTTAACGCGACCTAAGGTTAACCGAAAGGACTCCACAGAGCTTTCAAGTCGTTTCAAGAGATTAATGCTCATCAAACGGCGTATTCCCATTTCTCGCCCTGCACGGTTTATATTAATCGACGTGTCGACATATTTGCCCAGTTGGCTGGGGAATATGAAGTCAGTTGGTATATATACCGAGAGGTTTAGTCTCATCAATTGCTCATAAATCTCACTGTAGTTGATTGTTCCTTCCAAGTTGCTGAGGCGGGGACGAAGAGAAAGAGGCTTCAGTCGTTCTGGGAACGAACCAATTTCATTCATGTTGTAATATTTTTCGATGTGTTTACGAGAACGAGCAATGGTTACGCTGTCCAGCACTTCAAAAAAGTCGAAATCCAGAGATTTCAGGAGCATCTCCGTAGTTCTTTCTCCATCATCTTGTTTATTCCAATAATTAAATACCTTTTGGGCATTTCGGAATATCTCATCAATCGGTCGTTTGGTTCCAAGCTTGTCATTAATAAGGCTTGGATTACCTTCGTAAGCTAATTCAAGCTGATTCCTCAGGTCAATAAAGCGGTTGTTGACCGGGGTTGCCGAAAGCATCAGGACCTTTGTCTTAACGCCGGCACGAATGACACGGTTCATAAGTCGAAGGTAGCGATTTTCACGACGATCATCACCATAGACTTCGCCGCCGTTTCTGAAGTTATGAGATTCATCGATGACGACCAGGTCATAGTTGCCCCAGTTTAGTCTGCTCAAATCCAAACCATTTGATTTTCCTCGTTCTCTGGAGAGGTCAGTATGGTAAAGGACGTCATACCGTAATCGATCTGCAGCAATGGGATTATTGACATAGTTATCTTTAAAAGTATTCCAGTTATCTGACAGTTTTTTAGGGCAAAGGACAAGTACAGAGCGATTTCGGTTCTCGTAATATTTCATGACAGCAAGTGCGGTAAATGTCTTACCAAGTCCTACGCTATCAGCGAGGATGCATCCATTAAATGTTTCGAGCTTATTGATTATTGCAAGGGCTGCATCCTTCTGAAATGTATAAAGCTTATTCCAAATCTTACTGTCCTTAAATCCGGTAGCTTCATTTGGCAGTACATCCTCAGAAATATCTTCCAGAAATTCATTAAAGATATTATAGATTGCAACAAAATATATAAATTCCGGAGCATTTTCGTTATAAGCAGCGGTAATGCCGTCAATGACTTGCTCCGTCACATCTTGCATCAGATTTTTGTCATTCCAAATCTGTCCGAACATGCGAACATATTCGTCTGAAAGGGGCGCAAACATCTTATTGACCGGATTGATAATGTTGTTACCGCGTTCGCACCCAATGTCAGCAGTTGTGAAACTATGGAGTGGCATATAAGTTTTGGGCTCATCACCAATTACGTTCATAAAACCGCTAATGTTTCCACCAGTTAAATTTGACCGGAATTTCACTTTCTTACGAATCCAATCCGCACATTCACGAGCAATCGCCTTCTGTGTCAATTCGTTGCGGAGCTTCACTTCAAACTCAGTACCATACAGGGAGCGCTCACGATCCAGGCGTGGAATATAAAACTCCCGTTTTTCTTTTGGAGCTTTCTCGTGTAGAAATGTCGGGGAGGTGAAAATAAAGCGCAACTCTTCAATGCCATCAAGCTGTTTCTTGAGGGCCTGGTATGCGTATATAGAAAAACATGCCGCCGCTATGGACAGCTTGTCTCCTTTTTTTATTGTAACCATCAAATCGTCTTTGACGGTTTTGCTGACGTTATCCAACAATTCCGGCATTTGCATAATTTTCCCTCATTTCTCAGAGTATTTTGATCCTTAAATTTCGTTGTTTGATTGTTCGAACGATTTTACACATTTATTAACCTTGTTTATTTCCAAGTTAAATTATAACGACAAAATTATTCTCTCAAAGCGCATGTAATAATGCCTACTTTTGGGTAGGCACAATTTCCATAATGTCCCCAAAATCACAATCAAGCACTCGGCAGATCTTAACGAGCACTTCCATGGAAACATATTCGTTATTCGAAAGTTTAGTGAGGGTGTTTGGACTGATTCCTGTAGCAAGTCGAAGATCCGTTTTTTTCATGCTTTTATCGATCAGAAGTTTAAAGAGTTTGTTGTAGCTGACATCCATAAATTCACACCTCGTTTATAAGGATTACAATACATTGCCTATCTATTCGATTATATCACGATGAATTCCCAAATGGCAGAAAAATATATAGATATTTGCGAATTACTCTTTGAAAATCGTTTTTTCTATATAGGATTAGGATTTTAGGTGTGAATATACCCTGACAAGGCATTAAAAAAGCCGATCAGAAAGACTTCTGCCGGCATTATTGATTCTCATGAGAAGCTATTATTTTCGTTCCACAAACCATTTTCCAAGGATTGTCCCGCTGATATTTGGACTGCGCTCAAAGAAAAGAAAACTCTGATGACCATTGATTTGGACTGTATAACGATCACCTTGTCCTCCAGCCTTCAACGCAGCTGCAGGACGAACATCCAGGACCTTTTCGATGGAATATTCACGGCCATCTTCCCAACGGAGGCGTCTTGGGAAAAGATTTCCGTCTTCGGAGAAGAAAGCGATGACAGCTACATAGACTTTAGCCTGTGAAGTCACGTGTCCTCACCCCGATCCGAAAGGTGTTTAAGGAAATTGCTGTTGGACTGGATCGGAGATTCGATCAGCCAGCCCTTTCGCTTGAGAATTCGAAATTTGAAGTCAAGCAGTTCAGGAGGTACTTCCAATTCCTTGGCGACAGAGAAGAAGAAGGTGTCCTCACTGAGGAGTTCCGTGACCTCGTCATCTTCCAGCAGGTATTCAGCAGCGAACAGATTGGCTTCATATTCCATCTGGGAGGATGTATCATACAATGCAAAGTCATGGAAAGCCTTCATCTTTGCTGCTTCATGATGAAGGACAGCGTGACCAATTTCATGAGCCAGGATGATCCGTTGAATTTGCTCCGGCAGGTCGCTGTTGATAGTTATATGCTTTTTTCTTGACTGCCGCAGAAAGAACCCTTTGCACGATTTCTCTGTACTGCCAAGCGGCATTACTTGAATGATGATCCCCATTGCTTCAGCCAGTTTCCAAGGATCTGGCTCATCATATTTTCGCGTTATGCGGGATACTTCCCGGCAAATTATCTCTATCGACATGTAATCACCTTCAAATGAAATAAAATCAAAAACTCATCCCGCTAACGATCCCTCACTATCATTAAATCAAAGTGTCGGTACAAAAATACGGACAATGAATGATGAAATGGTCAACTGGTTGAAAACAAAGAACGAGGAAATTTTAATCCGTTTTCTTTTTTCGGCCATAGGTTTTCCGGGCTTCTTCCTTACATTTCAAATACGCCTTCATGACGGCTTCAAAAAAAGCATCCTTGGCTTCCTGATCAAGGGCTCCGCCAGCAAATAGTGCTACGTTTTGCTCAAGGAGAACATCCATCTCTTTGGCTGCCTTGGGTCCCAACCGTTCCCGAGCTTCCTCAATGTAGGGAGCTTTTTCTATGCCGTATTTTGGGTCTGTGATCTCATCATTGAGCAGATAGTCAACTGATACCTGAAGAGCCGCAGCCAGCTTTCTGGCGATATTTCCACGAGGCTTGGTGTCCGTCGTTTCGTATGCAGCAATGGAACGTTTTGAAACGCCGACAAGCTCACCCAGTTGCTGCTGATTGAGCTTCAATTCCTCCCGAGCTTCTTTGATCTTCTCTGAGAAAGTTTTCATTTCCTTGCCTCCCGTAATGAATATAACTTCAACAACTTCATTTTTGTATTGACTATTCTTCGTTAGCCTGTTAATATTGAGCTACAAGATGAAGTTGTCTTCATTATACCTTCGCAAACTTCATCTGTCAACGAAGAAGTTATAGAAACCCTTGGAAGGAGTGGCTTTTTATGAGTAAGGATCGTGCAATACTCCATAGTGATTTGAACAGCTTCTATGCATCCGTAGAAATCATGCTGAATCCAACACTGCGAGATAAGGCCATTGCAGTCTGTGGATCAACAGAGGACCGCCATGGCATCGTCCTGGCCAAATCCGAAAAAGCCAAGAAAGCAGGCATCAAGACGGGCATGGTCAAATGGGAAGCAAAGCAGAAATGTCCAGATCTCATCATGGTGCCTCCGCAGTACGAGCAGTATCTGAAATACTCAAAGCTTACCAGGGAGATCTATCAGCGCTATACGGATCAGGTTGAGCCCTATGGCATGGATGAATGCTGGCTGGACGTGACCGGCAGTCTAGGCGTCTGTGGAAGTGCTCTCTCCATCGCGGAGGAGATCCGGCGCACAACCCGAGAGGAGTTAGGTCTTACCGTCAGTATCGGCGTGTCCTATAACAAGATCTTCGCTAAGCTTGGCAGCGACATGAAGAAGCCGGACGCCATCACGGTCATCAATCGCTGTGACTATCAAGACAAGGTCTGGCCGCTGCCGGTTTCTGATCTCTTCTATGTAGGACGAGCAACGGACAAGAAACTTGCCCGCTACGGCATCCGAACCATTGGAGAGCTGGCCAGAGCTCCGCGAGACTTTTTGAAAAGCACCTTGGGCAAGAACGGAGAGATGCTCTGGTTCTTTGCTAACGGCGATGATCAGTCGCGTGTGATGAAAAATGACTTCCATTCACTGGTGAAATCCATTGGACATGGCACGACCTGCGTCTCAGACCTGGAAACCAATGATGAGGTTTGGAAAGTCATGCTCCACCTGACCCAGGACATCAGCCATCGGCTTCGAGTCCATGACATGAAGGCCAATGGCGTCCAAATCACAGTGAAGGACAATACCCTGTCCTATCGTCAATATCAGACGCAGCTGCCCATGGCGACCCAAAGCCCCATGGAGATCGCCTCAGCAGCACGGCATCTGTTTGAAAATAACTACGACTGGCATACATTTGTGCGGGCAGTAACTGTTCGCGCCATCAACCTCGAACCCAAATTCATGCCACAGCAGCTGATGCTCTTTGATGATGCTGCCAGACGGGCAAGGCTGGAAAAACTGGATGATACCATCGAGACCATACGAGGACGCTTTGGGAAATGGTCGATCTATTCAGCCTCCCTGTTAGGCAGTATGAAAACATCTGGAGACAGCAGTCATGAGGTCATCATGCCCGGCATCATGTACGCCTAGTACAGGAGGGAGACCCTATGAGAACCGTCCAGATCAAATGCAATCGAGAAAGAAGACTCTTTGACACCATAGAAGGCTCAAAACTGAAGATTCTGATCAAGTGCAGCAATAAAAAGGTCTGCCCCTACAAGTCAGACTGTCTGAGGACCACCGAGATCGTCCTTGGAGCAGAGAAAGAAGCCTTTGACGAATTCTACAAAGCCATCAATTGTCCCCACTGCGGGAAACGGCTTTTCGACGTCACCACCAACAGCGTAGGCATTATCACCATCAAATGTGAGATGTGTGGAAAAGTCGCAACCATTCCGGTCGTCGCAGACCAGGTATGAACTCATTATCTGATTATGGAGCACCGGCGCACTTATTGAAGTAGCGACCACCGCACAAGCAGGCAATGAACAACTAAATATCAATCGATACCGAGCACCGGAGCCGATTCACTGAGCTACCACCGCCGGATGATTACTCAATTGAGAGGATCATCCGGCCTTTTTTATTCAGTAATCAGCTTTTTGGCAGTGCATCACCAATGACAGGCTCCCCACCAAAAGGAGTCTGTCATGTTTATTTACAGCCAAGTGAATAGAGCTGGCTGTCTTGCCTCACCGAGATGCCGCAGCCCGCCGCCTCCTTCTTGTTCGCCGCTAACAAGCCAACAACGAGAAGGAGAATGAAAATGAAAAAGATTAATCTGCGGGAAGTATACCCGTTTTATGAGAATGACAGTTTTGTCATGGTCGATGATGAAATCGCTGAGATCTTCGAAGAATCAAAACGCAAAGAGCTGAACTATCAGAGAAAGGTTTACTGGAACAAAGCCCACTACTCCCTGGATCGGGATGACGGGATCGAGCATGAAGCAATTTTTGTCTCCATGTCACCCTATGAGATCTATGAGCGGAAGATGACGAAGCAGGAGCTGCATGCTGCCATCGCCAGGCTACCGGATATCCAGGCCAAACGAATCTATGCTTACTACTTTCTGGAGATGACTAAGACTGAGATTGCCCAAGCAGAAGGAGTCAGTGTTATGGCTGTCTGCAAGTCCATTAGCCATGGATTGAAGACTTTAGAAAAAGAATTGAAAAATTTTGAGGAATAGGGTTTAAAAATAACCTTCAAATCTCATGGCTTATGAGAGGGACTTTTATCTTCTCATAAAATCGATCTTTGACAACTTCATATAGGAGAACCGGATACCTTTGGTGCATGAGCCGGAAGGACAAGCCAGGCGGCAGGTACGCAAAGACCTTCTATAAATGGAGCGAGCGAGACATACCAATGTCACAGGCCAATCGTGGCAGATTGGCTGGCCAAGACCTTGTGCATCAGATAATGATACTTCCGTATAGTCACAGTCCGAGCGTGATCAAACCGTCGCAGGCAATGAGTACGGCCCGCCATCAGAATGGAGGGAGGTGAAAGTCCTATGAGAGCGTAAGCCAGCGCTTGTCCGGCCCATCCAAAGAACCAGAATTAAATACAACAGCCGCACCTTGAAAGATCACGCATATTTTTTGCGGAAAGATTGATTCAGGTGCGGCTGTTTCTTATTAAATGAAGGGAGGTTTTTGCATGAGCACAAATTTATCCAGTAAAGACGCCTATAGCCTCATGCTCAAAGATTATCCCGACGTCATGAATATTGATCAAATGTGTGAAATCCTTGGTGTCAGCACTAAGACGGGTTATAAGCTCCTGCAAAACGGTGACGTGACCTTTATCAAAATTGGGCGTAACTATAGAATCCCAAAAGCACACATCATATCGTATCTCAGAGTCGGAAATGAACAGACGTCCATTTGAACCTCCACAACATTGCACGAAGCAACTTGCCCATGATACGCTCAAAGTGTCAACGGCAGGTAATCGGAGCTACAAACAAAGGAGGTTTTTATAATGGTAGCAGGACACCTGCAAGAAAAGAACGGCTATTTCTATATTGTACTGAACTACACAAATCACGAAGGCAAGCGCAAAAGCAAATGGATCACTACCGGCCTGACCGTCAAGGGCAACAAAAAGCGGGCTCAGGATCTTCTTCAGGAGGCAAGGAAAACCTTTGTACCTGATATCCCCACTCCAACAGAAGATATGCTCTTTCATGATTTTCTTATTCAGTGGTTGGAGATTGCCAAGAGCACGATTCAGCTTTCGACCTATGCAAGCTATGCTGGAATGTGCAAAGCACCGATCATTCCATATTTTAAGGGAAAGTCAATCAAACTGAATGATCTTAAGCCCAAGGACATTCAAGATTTTTATACGCTACAGCTTAAGCGGGTTAAGGCCAGTACCGTGATACATTATCACTCGGTGATTCATAAAGCGCTGAAGTATGCCGTCAAGATTGATCTGATTCCGGTTAATCCGGCCAGTAAAATAGAACGCCCCAGAATGGAACGTTTTGTTGGAAGTTTCTACGACAGCACGGAAATCAATAGACTTTTTGAAGTGGTACGAGGATCAAATCTTGAACTTCCTGTCCTTTTGGGAGCATTCTATGGATTGCGGAGAAGTGAAATTGTCGGTCTTAAATGGAGTGCCATTGACTTCGAAAACAATAGTTTAGTGATCAGGCATACGGTAACATCTTTTTCGATTGATGGAAAATACCTGATCCATGCGTCGGATTCAACCAAAAACAAATCCAGCATGAGGACCTTGCCCTTGGTTCCCGCTTTCAAAGAAAAACTTGTGATTGCCATGGAACAGCAGAAAATCAATCGGAAGCTCTGTGGAAGGTCGTACAGCAATGACTACCTGGACTACATTTGTGTCAATGAACTGGGTGTCAGGCTTCGTCCAGAATATTTGACGATGGCTTTCCCAAGGCTGTTGGAGAAAAATGGACTGAGAAGGATTCGCTTCCACGATCTTCGACATAGCTGCGCCAGCTTACTACTGGCAAATAATGTTTCGATGAAACAGATCCAGGACTGGTTAGGCCATAGTGATTTTTCAACGACGGCCAATATCTACGCTCACTTGGATTACAATTCAAAGCTTTCGTCGGCTCAAGCTATGATTGAAGGCTTAAATTTTGTCAGTGTCGGAGAAAGCAGATCGAATAATGAGTCATGTACGGATTAGAATAGTAAAAAAACAAGTCTTTCCTGCACACAAGCAGAAAAAAGCGGTTCCCCTCAAACTGAGGAAAACCGCGGGTTTTCTGGCGGAGAAGGAGGGATTTGAACCCTCGCGACGGCTCTAAACCGTCCTACTGCATTTCGAGTGCAGACCCTTCAGCCACTTGGGTACTTCTCCGTGTTATATCTCCAAACATCAAGTCTCAGATATTCCTCGGAAAAAGGAGAGAACTGATGGAGAGAACTTGGGGTATTAAGTTGTCAAGGCGACTCAGCAAAGCGAGTCATATCAATGGTTTGAAGTTTTAGGCTTCCAGATATCGCATTCGGTTTCGAGTCAGCCCCGTTATGACCTCTTCGATACCTCTCCGTATATAGTGTTGCGCGCTATTGCCCTGTTTTTCGGCTCCTAAGGTCCCTGAAAAATTTCTTCAGAATTGCGGAACACTGCTCCTCCAGTATACCCCAGCTGACATCAACATGGTGGTTGAAAGCATCCACTCTGAAAACGTCAATGACCGAACCCGCGGCGCCTGCCTTCAGATCTGATGTGCCGATGAACAGATTCCTAATCCTTGCCTGAATGATCGCTCCTGCGCACATGGTGCATGGCTCAAGGGTTACATACAGGTCACAGCCATTGAGCCGCCATGAACCTAGCTTTTTACAGGCCTTTCGGATGGCTGTCATTTCTGCATGGAGCGTGGTGTCGTTTTTCAACTCTCTTTCGTTGTGACCTCTGGCAATAACTACACCATCCTTCACCACGACCGCTCCAACAGGCGATTCACCAATTTCCCGGGCTTTTTCCGCTTCCTTCAATGCATATGACATATAACGTTCATGTGTATAGTAAGGGTGAAAAGCTGCGTCATTCTTCACGTTCAGACCTCCGGAAAATTGTCGCTTTCCCTATTGTACTACAAAGATTTGAAACAATCAATTACCTATAACGAGGCAACAAAGATATCCCCACTTCTATAAGTGGCGGGTACCGATTTGGTTTTCAGACAGTGAGTATATCTCCCGCCTCGTTGAAACGCTGCTGATGTAATGAAATTTTTCTACAGCCGAAAAAATTCATTTTGAACCGAGGCGTTATAATCGATCTGCAGTTCATCTTGAAATCAATCGGTTTCCCAAGTAATACAATATCCGAAATGGGAGTATCAACAGGTAGATGAAACTCATTATGACAAATTCGATCAGTGTACTTACATAATTACTAAACCTTTCCATTAAATCACCTATCCCGATATAAGTGCCCTTATCTTCTGAATGTACATGACAGTAAGTTGTCCATTAAAATTTTCGTCATTATTATATGCTTTTATAAGGTATGTTATGTTAAAAGTTGATGACATTATTGTTACTATAGATTAAATATGATTAATCGGTTGACTTTCCGGTTTACAAAAAGGGTAAAATGAGCAAATGTCGAATATGTCATATGAGGTGATTATGTTGAACGGACTGATTATAGTAATATTCATTATACTATATTTTGCTTTTAGATTTCTGAAGGTGAAGGATTCGAAGGACAACTACAAGGGTTATTCAAAACAGCCTTATAATCCGGTATATCCGAGGAGCAGGGTGGTACCGCCTAAAGAAGAACTGTCAGGCAGATTTGAAGATGAGGAAGACTCCTTGGGGGATATGCCCTACGAGGATAAGAGCTACGAGGATATACCCTACGAGGACAAGGATGAGAAGGTGTCATACGAAGCTGAAACTTACTTTGCTGAGACAAAGCCTTTTGATATTACAGCTGATTACAAAATGCCGGAAGTGCCTGCTCCTGAGGCTGTTGGATTGACAATGCCTGAGCCAATGTCAATGCCCACAGCGGAAATTGTCATTGACTCCGATGTACATGTGGATGTGACATTACCTCTGGACAAGCATAAGGCATAGTTTGCCATTCTAATAGTAGTTGAAGCATTAACTGAAGAAAGTGGAGGGATTTTATGAAAGCATTATTTATTGGCGGGACCGGAACTATTAGCACAGCAATTACAGAACTGTTTGCAAAGACAGGCGGGGAGCTTTATTTACTCAACCGTGGGAATCGTAATGACAATTTACCTGGAAATGTTCATTGGATCAAAGGTGATATCAATGATGAACAGGCTGTTGCAAAATTGATTGCTGATATGAAATTTGATGTAGTTGCGGATTTCATTGTTTTTACGGTGGATCAGGTGGAACGTGATTTCCGTCTGTTCGAAGGTAAAACGAAGCAATACATTTTTATAAGCTCAGCATCGGCCTATCAGAAGCCGCCTCTGAGTTATCCGGTCACGGAGAGTACGCCACTGGTCAATCCTTACTGGCAGTATTCGCGCAACAAGATTCAATGTGAAGAGTATCTGATGAAGCAGCATCGGGAAAACGGCTTTCCAGTCACCATCGTGAGGCCGAGCCACACCTACGACAACAGAAGACTACCGTTGGATGGATGGCAGGTCGCAAGACGCATGTTGGCGGGCAAACGAGTCATTATCCACGGGGATGGAACATCGCTTTGGACACTTACACATAACAGCGATTTTGCAAAGGGCTTTGTTGGGCTGATGGGGAATGTGCATGCCATTGGAGAGGCTGTTCATATCACCTCGGATGAGCGGCTGACTTGGAACCAGATTTACGGAATTATTGCCGATGCTCTTGGGGTTGAACTGAATGCAATCCATGTACCTTCTGAGTTTCTGGCTGCCTGCAGTTTTCGTGATCATCTTGGAAGTCTTGTCGGTGATAAAGCAAATAACGCCATATTCGATAATACAAAGCTAAAGAGACTAGTACCGGAATTTGTTGCTACCGCCCGCTTTGACCAGGGCATCCGCAGAACTATAACCAATATCATGAGCAATCCGCTGCTGCAGGAGGAGGACTCTGTGTATGACAATTGGTGCGACCGTATAATTGAAGCTATGGACATAGCGCTGAAAACGGTAATAGCCGGGAATGAGAAGTAAAAATTTTTATTGAAACGATCTGTGAGAATGGTATAATCTGCTTATATGTTTTTTGAGGAGGCAGTTTATTGATGCAAAGATGTGAGAGACTCATTGTTCCATTGAGTTATAAATCAGGTATGTCGATTAAGGAAACTGAAGTTGCGATTAAGTATATAAAGGATCAATTTGAAAAAATACTGGCAAATGAAATGAATCTTACCAGGGTGTCTGCTCCATTGTTTGTAAGGCCGGAGTCAGGGCTGAATGATAATCTGAATGGCGTTGAAAGACCTGTTTTCTTTGATGTTCCCGATGCGGGAGGAGAGGATGTAGAAATCATACATTCTCTGGCCAAGTGGAAGCGGATGGCGCTGCAGAGGTATGAGTTCAATGTCGGAGAAGGCCTATACACCGATATGAACGCTGTCAGACGAGATGAAGTGATGGACAATTTGCATTCCATTTATGTTGATCAATGGGATTGGGAGTTGATCCTCAACAAGCAGGACCGAAATGAGGAAATGCTGAAAGACATAGTCCGCAGACTGTTTAGAGTATTCAAGGAGACAGAGAATGTTATTTGCAGCGCTTTTCCATCACTGGAGAGATACCTGCCCGACGAAATCAGCTTTATAACGGCACAGGAGCTTGAAGATATGTATCCGGGGCTGGAGCCCAAGGAACGAGAGGACAGGATTGCAAAGGATAGAAAAGCTGTATTCATCATGAAGATCGGTGCAGTATTGAAGTCCGGGAAGAAGCATGACGGAAGGGCTCCGGATTACGATGACTGGGAACTCAATGGAGATATCCTCTTCTGGTATCCTGTTTTGGACAGGGCTGTAGAGGTCTCTTCGATGGGCATCAGGGTAGATGAGAATTCCCTGGTTAATCAGTTGAAGATCGCCGGTTGTGAGGATAGACTCGAGTTGCCCTTCCACAGGAGTGTGTATGAAAAGAGACTGCCTTACACAGTAGGTGGTGGTATCGGTCAGTCAAGGATATGCATGTTTTATCTTGGCAAGGCCCATGTGGGTGAAGTCCAGTCCTCTATATGGCCGCAGGATATGATGGACGACTGCATGGATAAAGGGATTCAACTTCTTTAAAATTATTTCTTCCACTTGGATAGTGCCTCTGCAAGGGATGAGTTAATGGATTCATCCTCTTGCTGATGGAGAAATTTGCCAACATCCTTTTTATTTATTTGATCACCTTTTCGTTTATTGAAGGCTTCCAGCTTCTCGCGGTAACCGCAGGTGCAGAAGAAGCCTTTTTTGTCGCCTTCGCCGCGGATCTCCATTTTCTTGTGGCATTCAGGACATCTGGCGTTGGAAACCATGGAAATGCCTTTGCGGTAGCCGCATTCTCTATCCTGACAAACGAGCATCTTTCCCTTTTTCCCGTTCACTTCCAGTAAATACTTTCCGCAATCCGGGCATTTCTCACGTGTCATATTATCGTGCTTATAAACGTCTGTACTGGCTATAACATTTGTGACAAGTTTAGAGGCATATGTTTTCATTTCGCTTACGAATTCAACGGGGTTTTCCTTGCCCCTGCTGATCGAAGTAAGGCGCTTCTCCCACTTTGCCGTGAGCTCCGGAGATTTCAGTTCAACCGGCACCATGTCTATTAATTGAATCCCCTTTGAGGTTGGATGAATTTCTTTACCCCTTCTTTCCATGCAAAATGAATTAAAAAGTTTTTCGATGATATCCGCTCTGGTGGCCGGAGTACCCAGACCGCTTGTTTTATCCATTGCCTCACGAAGGGCTTCATCCTCGATGAACTTTCCGGGGTGCTCCATAGCCGTGAGTAATGTTGCCTCCGTATAACGCGCCGGCGGTTTTGTTTTTCCATTGATAAGATTTACGGAATTCGGCTTAAGACTATCTCCTATTTTCAATTCGGGCAGATTCTGTTCCTGCTCGTCGTCAGAGGAGTTATCGGAGTTATCATGTCTGCCGCCGTACTGACCTGTACTGCCGGACTGTTCTGTGCTTCCGGGACCCTCATATACAGCCTTCCAGCCCTTTGACTTTACAATTTTACCTTTGGCGCTGAACAGTTCTCCCTTGATATCTACTTTTACCGTTGTTTGCTCATACTCAAAGGAAGGACTCAGGACAGCCAGAAATCTTTTGACGATCAGATCATATATGTTACGCTCCTCACGATCCAGAGCGCTCAGATTTACATATTGCTCCGTAGGTATGATAGCATGGTGGTCGGTGACTTTGCTGTTGTCTACAAACCGTTTTGTTGTTTTGATTCTGCCTCTTAGCACAGCACGTGCAGCCTCGGCATATGGGCCTATAGAGACGCTCTTGAGCCGTTCCGGCAGTGTTGGAACGATATCTTCGGTGATATGTCTGGAGTCAGTGCGAGGATAAGTGACGATCTTATGCACTTCATACAGCTTTTGCATAATGCCAAGAGTTTGCTTTGCAGAATAACCATATTTTCTGTTGGCATCACGCTGGAGCTCAGTTAGATCATAGGCTAGCGGGGGCTGCTCTGATTTTGCTTCTTTCTTCACATCAATAATCATACCATCTTGACCCTGCGTTTTTGATACGATCCCCTCCGCCTGGGATTTATTGAATAACCGTGTCTGACTTGTGGCTTTGTCCTGCCACTGTAATGTAAATCCGTTCATATTGGCGTTAATAGTCCAATAGTCTTTCGGCACAAATCTTCTGATTTCATTTTCTCTTTCGACAATCATAGCGAGGGTTGGGGTCTGAACCCTGCCGGCAGACAGCTGCGCATTGTGTTTACAGGTCAGTGCCCGGGTCACGTTCAGACCGATGAGCCAATCCGCTTCTGCACGACACTGTGCAGATTTATAAAGATTCTCATATTCGCGGCCGGGTCTAAGATTGTTGAAGCCATCCTTTATGGATTTGTCAGTTTGTGAAGATATCCACAAGCGCTTGATAGGCTTGGAAAAACCGGCCTTTATGAGGATCCACCTGGCAACCAGCTCACCTTCCCGCCCTGCGTCAGTTGCGATAACAAGCTCATCTACATCAGGCCTTTTTAAAAGGCCTTTAACGATGCCAAATTGTTTGGAGGTTTCTTTGATTACCACCAGTTCCATTTTTTTTGGAAGCATAGGTAAAGTTTCTAAATTCCAGGTTTTATATTGATTTCCGTACACCTCCGGGTCGGCCAGTGTAACCAGATGGCCCAATGCCCAGGTGACGATATATTTGTTCCCCATCAGGCAGCCATTGCCACCCTGATTGCAATTTAATACCTTTGCCAGATCTCTCCCTACGGAGGGCTTCTCAGCTAAAACAAGTATTTTTCCCATCGATCGAGCCTCTTTTCATATGATTGAACAGTATTCCTTATTCATCATACCCTATTTTCTATAATTTTGTCTAATACACTGAAATCAAAGGCCTAAATAAAGGGAACCCCCGTTAGGCGCATGCCCATAATGAAAAAAAGCGTTATCCCATTAATAGATAACGCTTTTTTGTGTTTTTTTTCTTTCAAGGCTTATATTTTATCCAAGTATTGCCTTGAGGTCTGCATCAGCAGTAGTCGTTGGCTTCAAGCCGAACTTCTCAACAAGTACATTAAGTACGTTGGAGGAGAAGAATGCAGGAATTGATGGCCCAATGTAGATATTTTTGATGCCCAATGCCAGCAATGTCAGTAAAATACATACTGCCTTCTGCTCGTACCATGAAAGTACCATTGTCAGTGGCAGTTCATTGACGCCGCAGTTAAATGCGCCGGCCAGTGCGACTGCTACCTGTATTGCTGAGTAGGCATCATTACACTGTCCCATATCCATGATCCTTGGTAAACCACCAATTTCGCCTAGATCAAGGTCGTTGAAGCGGAATTTTCCGCAGGCTAATGTCAGTATTACAGTGTCCTTTGGAGTTTTCTGTACAAACTCCGTATAATAGTTTCTGCCTGGTTTTGCACCATCGCAGCCGCCCACTAAAAAGAAATGCTTAATCGCGCCATCCTTCACAGCCTGGATTACAGTATCTGCTGCGCCAAGGACTGTATTGCGGGCAAAGCCTGTAGTGAGTACGCTGCCGCCATTAATCCCTGTGAATTGCTTGTCGTCATCCCAGCCGCCCAATTCAAGTGCCTTGTTAATAACGGGCGTAAAATCCTTTTTGCCGTTGACATCAGGGATATGCACTAATCCAGGGTATGCTACGACCGCCGTTGTGAAGACTCTGTCAATGTAGGATTCCTTTGGCGGCATGAGACAGTTGGTGGTAAAAAGGAATGCACCAGGGACATTATCGAATTCCTTCTTTTGGTTCTGCCATGCAGTACCAAAGTTGCCCTTGAGATGAGAATATTTCCTGAGCTCCGGATAGCCGTGAGCCGGAAGCATTTCTCCATGAGTGTAGATGTTGATGCCCTTACCTTCGGTCTGTTCCAACAGCTGCTTCAGATCCTCCAGATCGTGACCGCTGATGACGATAAACGGACCCTTTTCCACATTTGTTGTCACTTTAGCCGGGACCGGATGCCCGAATACTCCCGTGTTTGCCTCATCCAGTAATGCCATGCACTTCAGGTTGATCTGGCCAAACTCCATCAAAAGGTCCAGCCATTCCTCCACAGTGCGTTCTTCGCCCATTGCCCTCATGCCTTTGTAGAACCAGTTAGTTACCTCCTGGTTCTCTTTGCCGAGTACATATGCATGCCAGCCATAGGCTGCCATACCACGTAGGCCAAGCAGTAGGGTGGAACGCAATGAGACAATGTCCTCATCTCCTGTCCAAAGAGAATCCACATCCATATCGTCCGCTCCGCCAAGCTTTATCTTTTCATCCCTGATCGACTTTATCATCTCATTTAGGCGATCAATATCAAAGTTTACGTTTGTGATTGTTGTAAAAAGTCCCTGCATTATTAGTTCATCCGCATGTTTCCCGGAGATTCCGGCCTTTTCTGCTGCTCTTGCCAGACCGACCAGTGCACAGGTCAATTCATCCTGCCCATTTGCCACAATGGCGTTTTTACCACAAACACCTGCTTTTGTACATCCCTTTCCTCCTGCTGTCTGTTCACACTGAAAACAAAACATATCACTCATCTTTTGAAAGCCCTCCTAATCTTTTTCTGCATAGTTTATGGTTAATTACCCTATAAAACATTACCCAAAATTTTTGTCTTAACACAGTTATTATAGTATAATGTGATTGCGTTTTTCGGTAACCGATGTTACACAAATCAGGGAGGTGGCGAAAATAAACCAAAAGCATCTTGATAGCATTATGAGTTGTGCGCTTTTTCAAGGTATGACACAGGACGAATCAGCATTATTGCTGGACTGCCTGAACCCAAAGATCCGCAGTTTCGGCAGAAACGTTATAGCCAATATGGCCGACGATCCTTTTGATGGAATTGGCATTGTGCTCTCCGGTCAGGTAGCTATTGTGAAGGAAAACAATGCAGGGGATAGAATGATCCTTTCCATATTAAAGCCCGGGGACCTTTTTGGTGAGATGGCGGCTTTTTCCGGGAGCAAGTCATGGCCTGCGACCGTGATTGCTCAATCCTCGTGCAGCATCATGTATTTACCTCCTGATAAAGTAGCCGGACAATGTGCAAACTCCTGTCAGAGCCATCGAACACTCATTATAAATATGCTTGGAATATTGTCTAGGAAAGCGTTGTCGCTTGGGCGGAAGCTGGAATACCTGACAATCAGAAGCATACGGGCCAGGATTGCAGTATTTCTTCTTGAACAGTTCAAAAAAAGCGGTAATGCCACCTTTTTGCTTTCCATGAACAGAAACGAAATGGCGGATTTCCTGAATGTCTCCAGGCCGTCTCTATCCCGGGAAATGTGTAGAATGCGTGACGAGGGGATATTAGATTTCCATCGTTCATCAATGCAAATCAGGGATATCGAGGCACTTAAGGCCTCTGCGGAGTAACCTTTAAAATACTGTGTAAGAGCCTCGGTTAATACTGGGGCTTTTGAACTGCAGGTGGATGGGTAATAATCATATAAAGTACTTATGAAATTGGCTGCTTTAAGCGATAATTTAAATGAAGTATCATAAGAAATATTTCGAGGAGTGTATATATGAAGCTGAAATCACCGCGCGAATCCTTAGTGGAAATGACAGAACTTGTTTTACCAAATGATACAAACCTGCTTGGAAACCTGCTCGGAGGACGATTGCTGCATCTGGTTGATGTGGCGGGAGCCATGGCTGCCCAAAGGCACAGCAACCGTATTGTAGTTACGGCTGCCATAGACAGTGTGGAATTCAAGCATCCTGTAAAACAAGGACAGATTGTAACATTAAAAGCGAAGGTCACCTGGGTTGGCAGAACCTCGATGGAAGTCCTTGTGGAGGTTTTCTCTGAAGATTTTTTGACCGGCAAACAGAAATTCACCAATAAGGCTTATCTAACCTTTGTCGCCGTCGATTCCGCCTCAAAACCTGTCGAGGTCTGCGGGCTGCTGCTGGAAACAGAGGAGGAGAAAAAGGAATATGAGGCTGCTGCTAAAAGACGTTGTGAGCGTTTAGAAAAGAAGAATAAAGAACAGTAATTCGAACATATGTTTGATATTTTGCGCGGCATATGATAAACTAATAGGGTAGATCAGGCTGAATTTGTTGTGAGGTTAATGGTGACCCTATGGAAATGATGGAAAAGCTCAAGGTGTTGGCTGATAGCGCAAAATATGACGTCTCCTGTGTTTCCAGTGGAAGTTCACGGAAGAATACACCCGGAGGGATCGGCAGCAGCTTTTCGGCAGGGATCTGTCACTCTTTTACGGGAGATGGGCGCTGCGTATCTTTATTGAAAATATTGATGTCCAACTACTGCATCTATGATTGCGCTTACTGCGTTAACAGGTCTTCTAATGATGTCCCGCGGGCTGCCTTCACTCCGGAGGAAATTGCAAATCTGACCATTAACTTCTATAGAAGAAATTACATTGAAGGGCTTTTTCTAAGCTCAGCCGTTGTAAAATCCCCAGATCATACAATGGAGCTTATAATTCGTGCTGTGAAACTGTTGAGGGAGGAATACCGGTTCAACGGTTACATTCACATAAAGGCCATACCGGGAGCAGATGCCGGGCTTATTGAAAAAGCCGGAGGCTATGTGGACAGGATGAGCGTCAACATAGAACTGCCAACCAGTGACGGGCTGAAGCTACTGGCCCCACAGAAGAAGAAGGAAGCTATCTTGGGGCCGATGGGCTTCATTAGCGGCAAAATCAACGAAACAGGGGATAACAGACAGCGGTTTAGAAGTACGCCGCAGTTTGTACCTGCAGGTCAGAGTACGCAATTAATTGTCGGAGCAACTGATGATCACGATCTGGGGATTCTTAAGCTTTCGGAGGGACTGTACAAACGCTTTGGTATGAGAAGGGTATTCTACTCAGCATATGTACCTGTGTCCAATCATCCGGCTCTTCCGAAGGCAGTAAAACCACCGTTGCTTAGGGAACACAGGATTTATCAGGCGGATTGGCTTCTCAGGTTTTATGGCTTCAAGGCAGATGAGCTACTTGATGATTCTCATAAGGATTTCGATACACAGCTGGATCCAAAATGCGATTGGGCACTGCGCAATCTCGACCGGTTTCCCGTAGAAGTCAACAAGGCGGATTATTTTATTCTGCTTCGTGTACCGGGTATTGGAGTACGATCGGCGCAAAGAATTATCAAGGCCAGAATGATACAGAAACTGGATTTTGACGACATAAAAAAGATGGGTGTTGTTCTAAAGCGTGCGAGGTTTTTCATTACCTGCAAGGGCAAATATATCGACAAGCTTGGTGCTTCCGAGGGCTTTATCAAAACGAATATGCTGGCAGCAAGGGGGCAGTTACCGGCGTTAGATACCGGCTATACGCAACTTAGCTTTCTTCCGGCTGCACCTTCTCCATTACAACAGCTTGAATTACAATGGAACATCGGCCGCTTATCATCAGGTGCGGGCGGTTTTCAGATGCCATCGGGAGCAGGCAGCTTTCAGATGCCATCAGAATCTGGCGGATTCCGATCCGGAAGCATAATCAGAGGAAATGCTGCACTGTCCTCTCAGCCTTATGCATTATTGTCACCAACCTCTGAGGATGTGACGGCCAGCCTGACGGGGGAATTGTAATGCTTGCATATGTATATGATGGCAGCTTTGAAGGGATTCTCACTGCCGTATTTGAGGCATTTTACCGAAAAGAGGAACCAGATGCTATTCTGGCGGAGCAGGGGCTTCAGCAGGACTTCACGACTTCCTATACCTTTATAGAGACTGATGCCACGAAATCGGACAGGGTCTATGCATCTATCTGGAGAAACATATCTGAGGACGCCTTGAAAAATGTTTACCACGCTTTTCTATCTGAGGAACCTGACGCGGGTACAATTATCTACAACTACCTGAAGCTGGGATGGAGGATGGGAGGCAGAGTGGACCTGTACTTGACTAATAATACGGTCTTCGAAATAATGGACATTAACCGCAGACTCGAGCATGAGGTCCACAAGCTCATGGGGTTTGTCCGCTTCCGCCAGGTAGAGGGTGGCATCTTTTATTCTTCTATCAGACCGGATTACAACATAGTGGAACTGCTCGCGCCTCATTTTACAGAAAGACTTTCTGACCAAAAGTGGATTATACATGATGTCAAAAGGGAGATTGCCGCCCTGTACAATATGAAGGATTGGATCGTATCTGATTTTTCTGCGGGTGACATTCCAGGCAGCACAGAGGAGGAAAAACTATTCGCAGGCTTATGGAAGCAGTTTTTCAATACACTTGAGATTCCGAGCCGTATTAATCCGAAACTCCAGAGACAGCTCATGCCAAGGCGTTATTGGGATCACCTCACGGAGAAGTGGTAACTATCAATCATCATCTTCGTAGAAAGATATTTCTATCAATTCGGTGTATAGCTTTTCAATCTCATCAAACTCAGAGTATTGTTGATTTTCTACATTGTCGATGAACTCCTCAAGATGTTCTTCATCTCTGATATCGTAGGCTAGTCCGGTGCTTTGCAGTAATTCATTGATCCTATCATAGATTTCTTCTTTGTCAGTCATACATACCCTCCGATTTATTAGATTGTTTGGATACATATTATGAGGAATGAAGGACTTTTTATGCATGATAAGTGTTGGTTATCGGATGAAACTTTAGTATTGACTTTATGTTGCTCCATCTGCTACAATAGTAAAGCGCATTGGAGCGCCTATGTTATATGGCGGCGTAGCTCAGTTGGCTAGAGCATGCGGTTCATACCCGCAGTGTCGTTGGTTCAAATCCGACCGCCGCTACCATAATAATTTATGGAAGCTTTTATAACATGGCCCATTGGTCAAGCGGTTAAGACACCGCCCTTTCACGGCGGTAACAGGGGTTCGAGTCCCCTATGGGTCACCACTGGAGCAGGGGGACGCAAGTTATGCTTCGGCCCCCTGTTTCATTAAAACCAGCTATTTGTCAAGGGGCGATACATTTTACTTTGACAGTAGTTACAATTCAAGGGCGCTTAGCTCAGCTGGGGGAGCACCTGCCTTACAAGCAGGGGGTCATAGGTTCGAGCCCTATAGTGCCCACCAAAAGTACAAAAGCTTCACATAGTGAAGCTTTATTTTTTTATTGGAACATCCCGTCAGTACTTAACGTCAATACAATTATGTTCGCCTGGAGGATGTATCGATCGGGAGTTATTCAGGAAGGTGTTGAAAAGCTTGAACAGGGCTAAGAAGTTTATAATAATATTGCTTCTGACTATCACGGGTTCATTACTCCACACGATAGTAATGGCGGATGATGCAGTTATTGGAAGAACACCTGCAGGTGTTTATCCGATGATGGATGCTGTTGTCGAAATGGTATCGGAAGATATTGTTATCAATTTAGACAGAAATATTGTTGAATGTACTTTCGAATTCCAAAATACAGGTGAGTCAAGAGATGTACTGATGGGATTCCCGGGCAAACTCAGGGAAGATCTTGGCAGTTCATTTTCTGATGATGCCAGTTTGACTCTCGATAACTTAAAGGCCTTTGTAAATGGCGAAGAATTGCCTGTAAAGAGGGAGATTGGTATTCAACCTAAGATAGCCATGCCGGATTATAGCGAATGGTTCACCTTTACGGTTCCTTTTAAAGAGGGAGAAAAGGTTATTGTTCGCAATACATATGAATATATGCCTACATACGATTCAATCGGGGACGTGACAACGGGGTATGTTCTTCAGACAGGGGCGACCTGGAAAGGTAAAATAGGAAAGGCAAGGGTAGAATTCAAGCTGGGCTCTATAAAACCGTGGCAGGTTGAACAGCTCAAGCCGGGAGGATTTAGATTTGAGGGCAATTCCATTGTGTGGGAGAGAGCGAACATTGAGCCTGCCTACGATCTTCAGCTGACTTACAATACCTGGCATTATAGTGATGAATACCTTGAGATGATGGAAGCGAATGATGAGGATGCCAGTGATATTCTGTTTAAAATAGAAAAATACAAAGAGATACAGCAGTTCGCGAAGGAAAAGGATGAGGAGAGTCTGTTGATTGAATACGGGATGGCTGCTGAGAGCAGAAATCCGGTGTTGGCATCATATATTGCCGGGTTTTTACCAAATACTCAGATCCCGGATGATGCACCGACTCTGGGAGATATCAATATTATCCCATATGGTACAGCCTATCACATTTCATGTGATGTGAAAAGCCTGTATTCTCCGGATGTGATGCTGCGAATCGCCCATGAGGAAGCGGGAAATGTCGTCATTGATTCTGAGGTAAAGAAAGCATCAACATACATTATTTTGAAACCTGAGTTTGATTATGATATTTCAATTTCTGTGAAGGACTGGCTGAATAGAACGGCGACCAAGGCAGTCAAATTTAAGGTTCCTGTAGAGGGTTCTGAACAGGAAGGAAATACTGACAGGGCTGAAATTGATGAAACAGGCGAAACAGGCGTAACAGATGACAACAATGAAACAGGCGAAGTTGGCGTAACAGATGAAGATGAAACCGGTGAAACCGACGAAACCGACGAAACAGCGGACAATTCAACTATTAATGATAAAGTTGATGGAACCGGTACTGCCGATGAAGCCAATGGAACTAATGTAAATAGCGACACCATGAGTACAGGAGTTACGGATGAAACTGGCGGAACCGGAATGGAGAGCCAACCGGACGGAACTGGAGAAGTCAGACCTGCGAATGATGACTTACAATCTGGTGATACCGACATTAGATCGGCTGATAACGCATCTAATCCTAGAAATTCTTCACAGTCGACAGATAATCCCTCAGCAGAAAAAAACAACAGGACACTTCTTTGGATAATAGTGACTGTTGTAGCACTGGGCAGCATTGCTGCCGGATTCATTTCATACATAAAGAGTAAAGCGTGATAATAAACCTTTCCATAGAATAAATTGTATTGAATAGGGAGGAAGCGGATATGAGAAAAAGTATTCGATTAATTGGCATCCTTGCAATCATGGCAATGATGGTCTCGGTGATCTCCTTTACTGCATTCTCAGGGACTACATCGCCAATTTCTACAGCAGGTGTCTCAAAAGCAGCCGCAACAATTGCCACGGCAGAGGGCATGACGGATGGAGAATCATCTGAATCTGATACTGCGAAAGCTTCTGGAAAGGGAAGTATCATTTTATATGTAGGAAGTCCCATTGCTTATGTTGATGGTATACGGACGCAGATAGATATGGCTAATATCGAAGTCACACCTGTGATAATCGATAATACGGAGATGGTTCCGGTGCGTTTCATTGCCGAAAACCTGGGTGGAACCGTAAAATGGAATCAGAAAACACTCACAGCTACTATTGTGATTGGTACTAAAAGCTATAATTTCACTCAGGGCAGCGATACAATGACCGCCGGTCAATCAAGGCATGCTCTGGGCGCAGTTGTACAGGCATATAAGGGCAGGACCTTTGTCCCGCTTGATACCTTTGTGGAGATACTTGATAAGAAGGCCTTCTATGACCGTGGTCTTATCATTATCAGTGATGAGAAGGACATTTTTGACCCGGTGAAAGATAAGGATATGATCAGCAACTGGGTCCAAAAGCTGAGCTATCTGCCGGTGGCAGGTACTTATGACAAGCTGGTCAGTCTGATTGAAGAAAGCTGGAAAGCAGAATTTGTTTACGACATCAGAATGAGCAAAGAGTTAAATGGGATGGAAATGCCTATGATGGACACCACTCAGGGAATCATGGCAAATGGAGCGGCACCGTCGAATGAAAAAACTGCTGGTGCTTCGGACGATTCAACGACAACTGCATCGGAATCAGTTGCCGGTTCGGGCCCAGCTCAACAGGAGTTTTCCACTACCAATGTTCAGGTGCAGGGGGTGGATGAAGGCGATATTGTTAAAACAGACGGCAGCTATATTTATCATGTCAACAGGGAGAGAGTCGTTATCACAGAGGTCGATGCTCCTGAAAACATTAAGGTTGTCAGTACATTGGAATATACCGACAAGAATCTAAGCCCGCAGGAGTTGTATCTGCACGATCAGAGGCTCATTGTGATCGGTACTTCCAGAGCGTATTTTCCTGTTAGAGTAATGGAAAATGATATACAGAAAGAAATGTACCCTGCACCGCGATCTTCGCAGAGAAGTGTAAAGGTGCTTATCTATGATATGACTGACAGGGCAAAACTTAAGCTGTTGCGGGAGGTTGAACTGGAGGGTAATTATGTTTCTTCCAGAAAAGTCGGTTCATCGCTTTATCTGATTGCAAATGAAAATATAAATTATTATCAAATTCAAAACAATGAGACGAATATTACCCCATCCTATCGAGATACGACTCTAAAGGATGAGTATATCAATATTGGGTATGATACCATACGCTATTTTCCCTCAACGGTCTATAATAATTACATGATCGTTGCCGGTATAGATGTGGAAGGGAACGATGCAGCTCATGTTTCGACTTACCTTGGCGCAGGAGAGAACATCTATGCATCGACTGAAAACCTGTATGTGGCAGTGTCAGATTACTCCGGAACTTATGGGAGATCTGCTGGTGAAGAGAGTACACAGCTATATAAATTTGCCATGAAGGATGCACAGATGACCTACCTATGTAAGGGGGAGGTTCCGGGCACCATACTTAACCAGTTTTCCATGGACGAAAAGGATAATACCTTCCGCGTCGCTACTACGAAAGGGAATGTCTGGGCGACGGATGAGAGAATTTCAAAAAATGCGCTATACATCCTTGACAGTATGCTTTCCATCACAGGCAGGCTAGAGGATATGGCGCCGGGAGAGAAAATTTACTCGGTCCGCTTTATGGGAGACAGGGCGTATGTAGTGACCTTCAAAACCGTCGATCCACTGTTTGTGATTGATCTGAAGGATCCTGAAAAACCAACCATTCTTGGAGCTCTAAAGATTCCGGGATACAGCGATTATCTGCATCCGTATGATGATAACCACATTATTGGCTTTGGTAAGGATACAGTTGAAATAAAGGGGCAGGCTTATTATCTGGGAATGAAGGTCGCATTGTTTGACGTGACTGATGTTACCAACCCAATACAGAAGTTTTCTGAAATGATTGGGGACAGGGGTACGGACTCGGAATTGCTCAGCAACCACAAAGCGCTATTATTTTCAAGGGAAAAGAATCTGCTGGCCTTCCCGGTCACTCTGATGGAGATCAGAGACAACTCAGGTTATAGCAATGTGAAGATGGATAATTCACTCCGGTATGGGGAATTTACCTTCCAGGGAGCGTTGGTTTATCAACTTGATTTGGAAAAAGGATTCCAGTTGAAGGGTAAAATAACCCACCTTACTGAAGAGGATTATATAAAAGCCGGAAACAGCTGGTATAACAGCGATAAAAATGTTCAAAGAATCATTTATATCGGAGATAAATTGTTTACGCTTTCCAACCAGATGATTAAGGCAAATGACATGGCGGATATGAAGGAGAAGGGCAGTGTGTTTATACCATAACTTGGCTGCCGTTCTATATCATTCGGAATATATCGTTACATTATCTCAAGATAGGGTTATAATAAAGATATTGATGTGTGGAATAATTTCATGGGGTAAAGGGGTGGATGCTATGGATTCTTTATTGTTATTTGTGGAGCTAAACTGGGTACCTTTACTATGTATTGTTTTAGGCATTGTCTTTGTAATTATTGAAATGAACATTCCGGGGTTCGGTGTACCGGGCATTGTAGGTGTAATACTTTTGATTGTTGGCGTAGTTCTGTGTGCAGATACTTTACTGCAGGCGCTGATTATGATAATTGTTATTATAGCAATTCTTGGAGTTGCACTTGCACTCGTTTTACGTTCAGCATCAAAAGGCCGTCTGTCAAAACACTTGATACTAAACGATTCACTCGAGGGTGATGCGAAATTTTCAGCAGAAGAGGATTTGAGTTATTTTATTGGCAGCGAGGGAACAACGATTACTCCTCTTAGGCCGTCAGGCACCGTGGATTTCAGCGGAGTGAGACTGGATGTTGTTACAGAAGGCGAATTCATCTTAAAAAATACTGAAGTGACAATAATCAAGATCGAGGGCAATAGGATTGTTGTGAAACAAATTCCCAGTGTGTAACGTACTCAGTAGTAAGAAATACTACTAATAATAAATTTTGTATTGAAAGGGGTTTGCCATTATGGAAGCATTTCTTATTTCACTTCTTATCATTGCTGTTGTGGTGCTGCTGTTTCTATTTTTTAATTTTATTCCGGTGGGTCTTTGGATATCAGCCGCAGCAGCCGGTGTTCGTGTAAGCATATTTACGCTGATTGGTATGAGACTTAGGAGAGTCAGCCCTGCCAAAATTATTCTGCCACTGATCAAGGCTTCAAAGGCCGGGTTGGATGTCAGTGTAAATCAGTTGGAGGCACATCTTCTGGCAGGAGGAAATGTCGACAGGGTTGTAAATGCCCTTATCGCTGCATTCAGAGCCGATTTGAATTTACAGTTCGTAAGAGCGGCGGCAATTGATCTGGCAGGCAGGGATGTGTTGGATGCCGTAAAGATGAGCGTAAACCCGAAGGTCATTGAAACGCCTAATATATCAGCCATGGCAAAGGATGGCATCGAGCTCCTGGTAAAGGCAAGGGTGACGGTAAGAGCTAATATAGAGAGGTTGATCGGTGGAGCAGGTGAGCCCACAATAATTGCCAGGGTTGGTGAAGGTATAGTCACAACGGTAGGTAGTTCAGCATCCCACAAGGATGTCCTTGAAAACCCGGACTTGATTTCCCAAACAGTATTAAACAAAGGTCTTGATGCCGGAACTGCCTTTGAAATATTATCCATAGACATAGCAGATGTTGATGTTGGCAGGAATATTGGTGCACAACTACAGACAGTTCAGGCTGAGGCTGATAAAAATATCGCACAGGCAAGAGCAGAAGAAAGGCGTGCCATGGCAGTGGCGAAGGAGCAGGAAATGCAGGCACTGGTTCAGGAGATGCGTGCGAAGGTTGTGGAATCTGAGGCCGAGGTGCCCAAGGCAATGGCAAATGCTCTTAATAGCGGTAAACTAGGTGTAATGGATTATTACAACATGCAGAATATTATTTCTGATACCCAGATGCGCGACACCATTTCAAAGGTTAATAAGAACGATCCGGGCAAGGAAATCGCTAAGAAATAACAGAGAGGATTATAGTTATGCCGCGTTTTAGTTCAAGCAAACTAACGGATAATGCTAAAAATTTGATTCGATCCTCTGAGCATAAGGGTACGATAAATTCGAAACAGGAAGTTACGCTCAGATCGAAACATGAGAATATGTCCGCCGGTATGGAAGGCAGAGCTTTAGGTGCCAGAAGCAGTTCAACTACCGACACTAGGAAAAACTTTGCCTTAAAACTGGATTTGTCAAATGATAACCTGCTAAATGGCATAATATTGGCTGAACTGCTCGGAAAGCCAAAAAGCTTGAAAAGGGGTCGGTTGTAAGTGCTATTCGCGTTCTCTGTCATGTTGCTCCGGCTTGAAGACAACCATTGCAAGTGGAGGCACCTGTATCTTGATGGAATAGGGCTTTTGCAGATATGCTGAATGATCAGCTTCTACCCCGCCCATATTGCCGGTATTACTGCCGCCGTAAACCTCGGAATCGCTGTTTAGAACTTCTTTGTAGAAAGCATCATATGGTACACCTATAATGTAATCATTGTATACAACCGGTGTGAAATTGCACACGAATAAAAGTGTGTCTTCAGACCGGTTTGTTTTTCGCAGGAAAGAGATGACGCTGTGGTCGCTGTCATTGCAATCAAGCCATTCGAAGCCGTCATAACTGAAATCTATTTCATAGCATGCTCTTTCCGAGGTGTACAGTTTATTCAAATCACGTACATAATCCTTAAGCTGCATGTGTTTGTCGTAGCCCATCAGATGCCAGTCCAACCCCTGTTTGAAATTCCACTCTATGAATTGTCCGAATTCATTACCCATAAAGAGCAGCTTTTTCCCCGGATGACTGAACATATAACCATAAGCGACACGTAGTCCGGCGAATTTCTGCCAGTAGTCTCCCTGCATTTTTCCTATCATTGAGCGCTTCCCGTGGACGACCTCATCGTGTGAAAGGACAAGTATGAAGTTCTCAGTCATAGCGTACATTATCGAGAAGGTAATATAGTTGTGATGGAATTTTCGATAAACCGGATCCATTGCCACATATTTGAGAAAATCATTCATCCAGCCCATGTTCCATTTGTATGTAAAGCCAAGTCCGCCGGTATAGGGAGGCTTTGTTATCATTGGCCAGGAAGTGGATTCCTCGGCGATCATCATAATCCCGGGGAAATATTGATATACGGCTGAATTGAGCTGCTTCAGGAAATCTACAGCGCCAAGGTTTTCATTGCCACCGTACTTATTTGGAATCCATTCGCCGGCCTTTCTGCCATAATCCAGATATAGCATGGAGGCTACAGCGTCCACACGAATCCCGTCGATATGGTATCTCTCAAACCAGAAGACAGCATTGGAAATCAGGAAGTTCCTGACCTCATTTCGGGTATAGTTGAATATAAGTGTTCCCCAGTCGGGATGCTCGCCCTGGCGCGGATCTTTGTGCTCATACAGGGCTGTGCCGTCAAACCGGGCTAATCCATGGCTGTCCTTGGGAAAATGAGCAGGGACCCAGTCCATGATGACACCAATGTTATGTTTGTGGCATTCATCGACCAGATACATGAAATCCTCAGGGCGGCCGTAACGGCTTGTCACCGAGTAATAGCCTGTTACCTGATACCCCCAGGAATCGTCCAGCGGATGCTCTGCAACAGGGAGCATTTCAATATGGGTAAAGCCCATATCAACGACATAGGAAACCAGCTTGTCCGCATATTCTCTATAGCTTATAAAGTTGTTTTCATCTGTACGTAACCAGGAGCCGAGATGCACCTCGTAAATGGAAACCGGTTTGTTGAAGGCATTCCCGCAATCTCTGCACTGCAGCCACTCAGCATCATTCCATTCATAGCCGTTATCGAGGTCATATACGATGGAAGCGGTACCGGGACGCATTTCGCTGTAAAATGCATATGGATCGGCTTTCTTCAGATATTCGCCGGATTGGGTCCTGATTTCGTATTTATACATTTCGCCGGGGCCGATATCCGGAATAAATAATGTCCAAACGCCCGAAGAGCCGACCGGACTCATTGGATGGATTGTGCCGTTCCAATAGTTGTAATTACATATCACGCTAACACTCATAGCAGAGGGAGCCCAGACTGCAAAGTGTGTCCCCTTTATCCCGTCCTTTGTCATTAGATGCGCACCGAGCTTTTCGAATACCTTGTGATGTGTTCCCTCATTGAACAGGTGCAGGTCAAAATCCGTGATGAATTGGGATGAAGAATCAGGTTTATGATCGTTCATATTCAAATAATCCCCTCCCAGTACGAGTAGTTTCTGATCTAATTATATAGCTTTTGAAGCAATCCTGCCAAGCTATTCGCGAATATATTTATATTATTCAATATTTGATTTGATCTTTCGTTTTCTGATCTTCCAAATTACAAAACCAACTATAGCAATACAGATAATCACTATAGCTGCTATAGCATATAGGCTTGAACCTGATGAAATAAAAATCGCCGTCGGGCCGTCCGATCCGCCAATAATGCCAATATTCCTGCTTTCATGCACTAACTAATCACCCTTTCATAAAAAACAATTTTAATTCACGCTCTATCAATCCTTGTTTTAATAAACATATCAACACTACCTGCCGAGATATGCCATAACAAAAACAAGCGGGGAGTTCCAGTATATGCAGATCTCGTTCATTGAAAAGCTGCCGGAGGCATCTATATAGCACTTTCCGGGAGGTGTGCTTTCGGTGAAGAGGCCTGATAGTGGATCTTTGGTTAAAGATGATACATTTGCAAAGGGACCGCCGACCAGCATTCCGGGGTACGTCCGGCCAAACCGCATAGATGGACGGTGATGCGGATTTTGGGCGGATTTTGCGCCGAAACAAGTGACGTAGCTTATATCGTTCGTGTTTCTGCCAAGCAGATAATGAAGCTGGTCGAGTATGACTTTTTTATACTTCGGATCGGGTTCGATCATATCCGCAAGGATCAAAGCCATTGCATTGTTGGCAACATCCATATTGCTGCCCCAGACATATCTATTCAGGCTGACTTTATAACCGTCACCGGAAGATATATCCATGATATCATCAACGCTTTTCATGTAATTGGCTTTTATTCTATGGTACAAATCGGTTTTCTGAGCGACAGGGCCAGATCCCCGGCCAGCCTGCTCCGACAGTAAATATGAGGTCATTGCATAGGAACCTACATCAGCCCATCCGAAGCCGGGCTCCGGAGGTGGATTTTCTGCTAAATAATCAAGATAGCCGGCTTCACCGGTAGTTCTGTAAAGCTCAACTGCAGCCCAGTAGCGCTCGTCCCGGGAGTTTTGATCAATATATCCTCCTGTACGGAAAAAGGGAGGATCCAGATATATGTCGGCATCAGTGTTTGCCGTCAGCCAGCTCCAAGCCTTCTCGGCTGCACGGATACAGGTGTTGGCAAATACAAGATCTTCACGAAAGATTCGTGAAGCGAAAGCCATCGAGGCAGCAAAATTGCCTGTTGCCTGTGCAGAGACAGGTGCGAGAAATAGCGGGGCATTGTCATCCTGAGGAAGTGACATAGGATCAGCGTGATTTTTTGTGGTTACCTTGTGATAAACGCCGCCAGTTTTATGATTCTGCATTTTTAGTAACCATTCAATTTCATACCGGACTTCGCCTAACAGAAATTCCGGGCCGCCAAAGTCCAGATGTGCGATTTTCGGAAAATGCTCGTAAGCCAATAGAAGGTCTGCCACAGCTTTAACTGCAGGTGTGACATAACGGCCAAAATCGCCTGCATCATGCCAGCCTCCGGAAACATCTGCTGTATCATATCCATAGATCGGATCCGATTCATCATAGTATTTTGCAAGGGCTGTATGACAGGGGTCATGGGCAAACAGCGAGTCTGTATATTCGGCCTTCACACCGTCTCTGCCGCAGCGTTGATAATAGAACATCAATAACAAGGCGTTTGTTAAGTCTTTGTATACATCTTTTCCGATGCGGAATTCAGGAGATCGATCTGATCCAAACTCCAGAAAATATTGTCCTTCCGTATGAACAGCTGAAAAGTCCGCTTGCAACAGGAATTCGCCGCTTGCAATATCTTTGACCGGCATGCTGTCTAAACCGATAATTGCAGGCTTAAGTTTGCCCGAAAATGTGAGTTTATGATAAGTTTTATAAACGTAAAATGGTTGTCCGCAGGCGGCTTTGAATTCTTCTTCCTTATCAAATGCAATGAATGCGACTTTTGTGTCATTTTGCCTGTATCCAACCTGATTGATCCTAATTGATCCTGATTTGATGGATGATCCCATGTAGTTTTTCATTAACTACTCCTTTGCACCTACTTTGGTTATTCTGTGTCCCGTCATTCTTTGCCTCGGTACTTTCTATTTTATATGCTTACCCCAACAAGTCAATGGAATGATAAAAAATTCACATATACATTTCAACAAAATTATAGTAAAATATTTGTTGATACGGCTGCCAGGCTTTCATATGGGAGACGGGACACTCCTGCAGATACCATAGCCGAGGAATGTCGCCGTTTTGACGCTAAAAAGCCGATTAATAAAAATTATTATATTATTTACACATGGAAAGGGGTCAGAGAATGATTTATTCACATGAAGTTGAAAGAATGACGTGTGTGGCAAAGGGTCCCAATCACGGGTCTGCGCCAATCCCTGAAGAAGGAAAATGGGTACGGTCAAAAGAAATTACGGACATCTCAGGTCTAACACATGGTATAGGCTGGTGTGCTCCACAACAGGGCGCTTGCAAGCTGACACTTAACGTAAAGGAAGGGATTATCCAGGAAGCACTGGTTGAGACATTAGGTTGTTCAGGCATGACACATTCCGCTGCCATGGCTTCTGAAATCCTTCCCGGCAAGACTATTTTAGAAGCATTAAATACAGATCTGGTATGTGATGCTATCAATACAGCAATGAGAGAACTGTTTTTACAGATTGTTTACGGAAGAACGCAGACAGCGTTTTCTGAAGGCGGATTACCAATCGGAGCAGGTCTTGAGGATCTGGGCAAGGGACTGAGAAGCCAGATTGGTACCACATACGGAACACTGGCAAAGGGTCCAAGGTATCTGGAACTGGCCGAAGGTTACATAACCCGCACTGCACTTGATGAGAATAACGAAATCATGGGCTATGAATTTGTGCATCTTGGCAAAATGATGGAAATGATCAAAAAGGGTACGGATGCAAATGAAGCAGTGAAGAAAGCAACAAGTAAATATGGCCGGTTCGATGATGCTGTAAAGGTTATCGATCCGCGACAGGAATAATGAGGGGGAGGGTTAAAAGTCATGGCATTGTTTGAAAGTTATGAAAGAAGAATAGAGCAGGTAAATGCCACTTTGAAGAATTACGGCATTTCCTCCATAGAAGAAGCAAAGAAAATTTGCGACGAAAAGGGTATCGATGCCTATAATATAGTGAAGGGCATTCAGCCGATCTGCTTTGAAAACGCTTGCTGGGCTTATGTTGCAGGAGCGGCGATTGCTGTGAAGAAAGGCTGTAAAAAAGCAGCAGACGCAGCAAAGGCTATTGGGGAAGGTTTGCAGTCATTCTGTATTCCCGGTTCAGTTGCCGATGACAGGAAGGTCGGACTTGGCCATGGAAATCTTGGAGCTATGCTCCTTACTGAAGAGACTAAATGTTTTGCATTCCTTGCAGGACATGAATCCTTTGCGGCCGCAGAGGGTGCCATTGGTATTGCACGGTCGGCGAACAGAGTCAGAACCGAACCACTGAGAGTTATTCTCAATGGGCTTGGTAAAGACGCCGCTCAGATCATCTCGAGAATTAACGGATTTACATACGTTCAGACCAAGTTTGATTATTATACAAGCAAGCTTGAAATCGTTAAGGAAATCAAATATTCTGACGGTGAGAGATCGAAGGTCAGATGCTATGGCGCGGATGATGTAAGAGAAGGCGTTGCCATTATGCACATGGAGGGCGTTGACGTTTCCATTACAGGCAATTCTACCAACCCTACACGTTTCCAGCACCCGGTAGCAGGCACTTACAAGAAGGAATGCCAGGAGATGGGCAAGAAGTACTTCTCTGTTGCATCCGGAGGCGGCACAGGCAGAACGCTGCATCCTGATAACATGGCAGCCGGACCGGCTTCCTACGGCATGACCGATACTATGGGCAGAATGCACTCCGATGCACAGTTCGCAGGCTCCTCCTCCGTGCCGGCTCATGTTGAAATGATGGGGCTGATCGGAATGGGTAATAACCCAATGGTCGGCGCTACCGTATCTGTTGCAGTTGCAGTGGAAGAGGCCATGAAATAAGGACAAATAGGTAAAAAAGTTCGGCGCCAAATACAAGGTGCCATAGGGCAAATTTATGAAAAGTCAAATGAATACTGAAACAGCAAGCCCACAAGCTGAAAACGCTTGTGGGCTTGTTGCTATGTGCGCCCGCCGGGTGCACGTTCCGAGTCATGTTTTGTTGTTATTTTCCTAACAGGTTATATAGCACTTGTGCCATTTGAGCACGTGTGGAGCCGCCAGTCGGGTCGAGCTTGCCGCCGCTGCCTGTGACAGTGCCGGATTTCACCAGTTCAGTCATTGCCTCTGCTGCCCAATCAGCCACGATGGCGCTGTCAGTAAAATCGGTCAGATTCTTACCGCTGTCGCCTGCAGGCAGCTTATTCAGCGCCTTGAGAGCATTGTATAGCATGGTAAACATCTCTTGACGCGTGATGGCCTGCTCCGGAGCAAATTTGTTGTCGCCTACACCGCCGGCAATGCCGAGGTGTTTGGCTGCTGCCAGGTAACCGGAGTAATAGGTGTTGCCTGCATCAGTGAAGTTGTCTGCGGTCGCTGTGTCGGGGGCTATGCCATAAGCCTTCATCATCATAACGATGAATTCACCCCTTGTCAGCTTTGCGTCAGGGCTGTAATTGCCGTTTCCTGTGCCTGTGGTGACGCCTCTTGCCGCTATGAAGCCCACGGCCTTGCTGTACCATGCGCTTTCAGCCACATCCTTGAAGGTCACTTTATTGTAGCCCACCGCGTATTGGGAGAAATGATTGGTTTTGAAGCTTATGGTGCCGGTGGCCGGGTCATAGCTGCAATTGCTGACGACTTCCGGTTTGCCTTCCGCGTTTATGTAGTAGATGACGATGGCGTTCAAATCCTCACCGGCTTTGGGCGTATAGGGCACCGATACCGCTACGCTGCCGCCGAACTGGGAGATGGTCTGCCCGCCG
>JAEYRF010000232.1 GCA_023409615.1 Bacillota bacterium
CTTCCCTCAATAGTTGAAGAACAATCTGACTCTTAAATTCCGGGCTGTAATTTCTTCTTGCTTTACTCATGATTTTAGTATAACTTATTTTTTAGATTTTGTGTCTCACCTTATGGGTTCATTATAAATTGCCATCAGGTTCAATGGTGTACGGATGGTATACTAAACATATTTTTGATAATTATAAATTGCTCTAGCCCTTTAATATCAGGCGATTGATTGTGTGCATCTAAATATGACTTATTCCATGGTAAGTAATGAGGTCATGGTTCAACTCCGAAGCCGAACTTGTGTCTCCGCTCTCCCATGGATGCGCGAAGAGCGCTCTTGGCGTCAGAAGCAAGCAATACAAGGAAAGCAAGTGTCGAGGAACGGAGTTTATGCTTATAAATGAGTACCGCAGATCACGCAGCTTGACGTAGTAGTGCGAAGCTTATAGCGCTACAGTTATCCATGGTAAGGAATGAGGTCGTAGTTCAACTCCGATTGAGGGCTCCACATTACAAGGCACGAAATAAAAAAGTGCAACAACCACAAAATAGGAATAGCTAGATTCAACAAACAGATGAATCCTTGCCGCATCTTTTTTTGTATTCTTGTAAATAGTTGACAAAGGTAACATATCAGAATGATACCTTTGTCAAACTGTTTCCCAAATACTAAAAGTAGATAATTATGCAGGTTTTGCGGCTATAGCCATTAGAACCAGCCTCGTCTGATAAATGTAGCATAGGCTTTTTATACAATCGAACTAATTAGAATATACTACTGCAACACGGGGTTTGAATAATAAACAGCCCAATCGCCCGCATTAATGGCTTCCTGATAAGAGCGGTAGTTCTTTTCAAAATAATAAAGGCTTCTTGCCTGGGGTGTTACTGCACTCCTTTTTGGTTCGCCGCCGTTTTCAACACTGTAAGAAATATTGGCGTTTTCGGGATGAGCATTGTTATAGATTTTCTGTGCTTCTGAATAAGCAATCTTCTCTGTCAAAATAGTGTTGCCCTGGTTGTCAAAGTATGTAATTGTGCTATAGACCGCTTCACCGGCTTTACTCTCAAAAACGACAAAGTCTTCCGAGGGTGGTTCGATTGTACGATACGGGAAAAGAAAAAAATCATCTAGCTTACAGTACTCGGGCATCGACAGCTGCCCTTCGGTAAGCTGCGGTATTGACACGAACACCTGATTGGAGTTGAAGAGAATTTCTTCCCCTGAGGATGTTGTCAGCTTCTTGTTTTCCAGCATCAATTCCTTTGTGGACAAAGCCTCCAATTGATTCATTACCGGATAGTTGATGCTTTCCAGATACTCTGGACTATAAGTTAAATAAATGTACTGTCCCGCATAGGAAGCCGAGCTCACATAGTAGTCGCGGCTGTAGCTGTCCGCATTTATTTTTGTCATTTCTTCATCGGATTGGGGGTCTCCGATTCTCTTGATGACGTTACTGATGTACCCAGCAGCATCAAATTCAATGAGCAGATGGATTTCCAACGGTGCACCGTCATCCCGGGGCTGGGGTAGAATGACATAATCATCTGTTGTGGGAAGAAAATAGGTGTCATCTCTCGGGCCTTCGCTAAATCCCATATCATAAACCGCCGCCGGGAAGACCGTTTCCGGAAGCAGCACATTCATCGTAGAACGTGAAAAGGATTTTGAATAGTGAATTCCTCCGAGATTGTCCATTAGGCTTTGGAATGCCTTTTCATCCAGCTTCCCATCAGTATCGGAAAAACTGACACTGAAATCAACCATCAGCATAAAGTCTTCCGTTTCGTTCAAGTCAACATCCCCGTCGGGCATTGTCAGAGAAATCTCCATTTGGTTCCCTTCCCGGATTGTTTTCAGAGAACCAAGATGGACAGTTTCCGATCCGGCCTGCTTCAGAAGATAAGAAACGGGTGGATTATCCTTTTGTACATTATCAAACCGAGTGAGGAGGATATAGTTATCAAAGTTGATCTGCCACTGTATTCCCACTTGTGCGTCAACATTCAATGCCCTGAAAATTTCCGGATCCATTTTGCTTATCTTCTCATTAGCGTTGGCAAGCGCCTGATCGATTCCATCAATGGTAACGATCGCATTGCGACTGCTCCTGACAGCGAAATTCAGGTCAAATGAAGCCTGCTGCATGTTTTCCGGCACAGTACCCTGCTGTTGGTTTGTATTGCCCTGCGCCTGGTGCTGTGAGGTACTTTCCTGGGATGATAGAGGATTTTGATTCCCATTATCCTCCTTCGTTCTACCGCACCCGGCGGAAAAAACAAACAAAAGCATTAGTATAATAATGATAATACTTTTCAATTTCATATAAATAGCTCCTTCTCAATATACCTTCATGTTAGGTTGGGGGATGAATAATCTTTAAATTGATTTGTATACAGAAAAATGAAGCACGCAGGTGAAAAAGTTGTTCCCCTGCATATTGGTTTTAATACGAATCCAGATGATACATCTGTTTTGCCGTGAGGGTGGGCTTTGAAAGATAAGCATGGAAAACGGCTCCATCAATCACAGGCGGAATCTCTCCAAACAAGCCACTGGATGCCGCATATTCCTTATAATTATATTCAGTGGCAGGCCAAACGCCATCCAATGAATGATCAAAATAGAATTCCCCAACGTTAACGTTGTCTATCGCGACTCCCCGCTCATCATAGGACACCACCTGGAGATTGGTTCTATCCTCCATTTGGTATTCGAGCAAAAGATAGTCATCGCTTTTGGGCTCATATTTGCTCAGCAGCTTGAAATCGGACAGCGAGGAGGTAACGGAAATCTGTACCGGTTTGTCTGCCCCCTCGGGTAACGTGTTGCTATAGCTAATCTTGTTGGGATCTATCGTTCGTCTTGGTGTGATATCACGTTCATACCCAAGAAGGCCGTTCATAATCACATCCACCGTAGCGCCCTGAACCTCTGATGCCGGAAGCCCGTGCGCCTTGCAAATGACCGATATGGTGTTGCCCTCTCTTACCCAATCAACCTTCCAGGCATCGATATCCCATGATGCAGCAAAAATCGTCTCAGTACTTCCATTGCGGTTATAGATATGGTTTTCATAATTCGCTATGCTTTGGGATGGTTGATTGTTCAAAGTATCTGCAGCAAGGAAACGAACACCTGCATAAAATTTGTACTGCAAATTAAACTGTATTTCCAGATCCCTTTCGTCATTTTCCTCGACCAACTGAAAAAAGGTTTTCACATCCTTATCGGTAAAAGTAAATACCAGGACATCCTCGGTATACGATATCTTCAGTTGACTGTCGGTAACCATCTTATCCTCAACGGGTAACTGCGGCATAACTGTGTTGTCGGAAACCGGCTGATCCTTGTCGGCGTTTTCGTTTTGGCTGTTGTTTTGAGTCGGCTGATCAATGGGGGCTACGGGTCTTTCCCCGTTGGATCTGCATCCGGCTATAAATAGCAGGATTAGTATGGATATGATAATAAGCAAACCTTTTTTTACCATTATGTTGACTCCTTGTATAATATTTATTATCTTATGCCTGCTTTGAAGAACAAATCCTAAATCTACACTAGACAGGAATTTCCTTTTTAGCATCTTGAATATAATACCATATTTTTGTCACATATTCCTCCTTTTTTATTTCAGCTCTTACGAGCAAATTAATTTATATACTGCCCCCCGTTGTCAAGACACGATTTTAAAAATTTAAGTTATCTCCTTTCCTGAATTTATCAATTATGGGTATGATTAAGCAACCTCTTGTATTGACTTGTTTAAATAAAAGTTTATCGGA
>JAEYRF010000008.1 GCA_023409615.1 Bacillota bacterium
CATCAATACTGGATGATATGCAATGTATGACAGATGATGAGAAACTGGAATATTTTAAACTCATCGTTTTTAATTGCATCTATATCAACAGCATGGGAATTTGTTCAAAATATATTTCACTTCCTGAACTTGAAGAAATTCTAAATATTCAGCATAATGCTCAAGCTCCCTCATTATAGACGGGGCTGACAAAGACAAGGCAAAAAGTAATACTATCAGCTTGAAACTGACAAGTCCGTATGTCTTGCTGCCCATTATTTATGCTCGGCCCAATCAAGGCTACGGCCAACTGCCTTTCTCCAACCATTCAGCAACTCCTGTCGTCGCGATTCATCCATATCAGGGCTAAAAACAATATCACAGCACCTTTTTTTCTTAATTGAAGAACTGTCCCTCCACAAGCCTACAGCAAGTCCGGCCAAATAAGCAGCGCCGAGCGCGGTTGTCTCTCTGATAACAGGACGGCAAATATGTTTACCAAGAATGTCCGCCTGGAATTGCATGAGAAAACTATCCCGGCATGCACCCCCATCTACATTCAATTCGGCAATTCTAATGCCGGTATCCTGTTCCATTGCTTTAACAAGCTCAAAGCACTGATAAGCAATAGCTTCCTGCGCTGCGCGGATAATGTGATCCCGTGTTGTTCCGCGCGTTATTCCCATTATACATCCACGTGCATACATGTCCCAATAAGGTGCTCCTAGGCCGGTAAACGCCGGTACAAAGTAGACACCTCCTGTATCTTGTACTTTCCTGGCACAATGCTCCGCATCGCGGCTCTCTGTGATAAATTGCAATTCATCGCGAATCCATTGGATTACCGCGCCACCTACGAAGACACTACCTTCCAGCGCATATTGCACTTTACCATTCAACCCTATGGCAATAGTCGTTATCAAACCATTTTTACTTTCGCAAAGAGTGTTTCCCGTATTCATAAGCAGAAAACATCCTGTTCCGTAGGTATTCTTCGCCTCACCCTTATCAAAGCAGCACTGTCCGAACAAAGCAGCCTGCTGATCACCGGCTATTCCTGCGATCGGAATCTCTCTTCCTCCGATCGTCACATAGCCATAGATTTCACTGGAGTTTCGCACCTCCGGCAATATTACCCGTGGGATGTTAAGTTCCATGAGCAACCTGTCATCCCATTTAAGTTCTCTAATGTCATAGATCATTGTTCGCGAAGCATTCGTATAGTCCGTAGCATGTACCTTACCATGGGTCAGGTTCCAGATCAGCCAGCTGTCTACGGTACCAAACAGGATCTCTCCACGTTCTGCTCTCTCTCGCAATCCATCGGTATGATCAAGAATCCACTTAATCTTTGTTCCGGAAAAATAAGCATCAGGGATAAGTCCGGTCGTTTGTTGAATGTACTCAGTGAGCCCTCTTTCTATAAGCTCATCCACTATATCCGCAGTACGGCGGCATTGCCATACTATAGCATTATAAACCGGGTATCCGGTCGTTTTATCCCACAGGATCGTTGTCTCACGTTGATTAGCTATACCAATGGCAACAATGTCATTAATATCTACTCCGCTTTTTGCAATTACTTCATCCATTACGCTGCACTGGGAAGAGTAAATCTCCATCGGATCATGCTCCACCCAGCCCTCGTTGGGATAAAACTGAGTAAATTCTTTTTGACAGATACAGACGATATTCTGCTGCTCATCGAATATGGCCGCGCGGGAACTAGATGTCCCCTGATCCAGTGCTAAAACATATTTCCCCATGTTTTTCCCTCCAGACAATTATGCTTCTGATCCCTCTGTGCAATTTCCCACCGGATATAGTATAACAAACATGATATCCAGCATACTATACCTCCTGAATATCCAGCAAAAAAAGGGACCTGTCAGGTCCCTCAGCAATATGTACAATCAAATCAATAATTATCATTTATTATCCCTGGTTCTTAACAGCCCATTTTGCAGCTTCTTTAATCTTTAACTGATGTTTCGGGTCTACCTTATTATTATAGTGATTCCTACTGTTTAGAAAATGAATATCAAAAACCCCATCCATATTATTGTTCTTCACTGCATCCAGATTGGTCCCGCGGCTGTAGCCACCACTTCTTGAAGCTATTGTCTTGTTTGCTGCATATTTATCACTTCCTGCATGGGGATACCCTGTCATACATGCAGCGATCTCATACCCATCAACCTTAACAATAATTTCTCTTCTCTCCCAGCTCCATGTTCCATTATAAATTTTCTTCATAATGGCAGTGTCTTCCTTCGTCAACGTTTCACAGTCAGCATGGTTCGTGCCATAGGTCCTTTTTATTTTAAAACTCTTACCTGTCTGAATATCATATACAGTAGCAGTGTCGCCTCTTGCAAGGATTTTTTCAACATTGCCGTACCACTTTAAAAGATAATCTTCTTCTTTCTTATCTCCAGTTTCTTTTTTTTCTGCAGCGGTATTATCGGTAACTGTCTTTTCTTCATCACCAATACCGGACTCGTTTATGTCTGCCACATCTTCATCATTCTCAGATACATCTTTAGCTGTTGATACGCCGGCTACAGCAGTCTCGCCAATGATCAATTCGCTAATCAGAGATAAAGTAGCTGCCCCGGCAATTCCATCAGCCTCAATGCCATTGTCCTCCTGCAGCCCCAGAACAGCTCTTTTAGTAGCGGGTCCATAGAATCCTGTAGCTTTTGTATTGAGATACCCCAGCTTAATCAGGTTCTTTTGCAAAGCCACAACATGCTCATTCTCGTCGCCCTCCTGCATTAATTTGGATGGGTCAACGGAGGATTTCACTCTGCCCATAAGCCTGTCTAACAGCTTAAGAGTCGCTTCACCTGCAATACCGTCTACTTCGTATCCATAATCATCCTGGAGTTCTTTAACCGCAGCCTCTGTCAGATCTCCATAATATCCGGTCGCATCCGACGAAAGATAACCCATCTTAATCAAGTCCTTTTGCAGGGCTTTGACTTCGATACACTCCGACTCCTTTTGCAGCACGCCTGTTGACGCTGACACAACTGCCGGATTCAATACCATGAGAAGTACAAAAACAATCGCCATGGTAAAGACTGTTCTTATTCTGTACATATGTAAAGCCTCTCCTTTCCACTTACGAGGTTAGTTGTCGGGTTAGGTAGAAGAGACTGCCCTCCATGCTTGTAAAGCCAATTAAAAGACTTCCGTTGCTATGGATTCACCCCATCGATATTCCCCCGCTCCCCTGTGTCACTTTTCACAGAGGATTCAGTGTACAGCATCTGCCCGGCAAAATAATGTCAGCCTGTCCACATACTGCGACTCTATTGTACCAGATATTTCATGAATTTTAAACCCCAAAAATATGGTTTTATATAGAAACTTTTATATAGAAACCGGTGTACAATCTCAGAAATTAGCATGAAATATGCTGTTCAATGATAAAAAATTTATTGTCAAAACACATAAAAGAAGGATTATAACACACCTTATTGAATAGTTAATAAGTCGGGGACGCTTCTCAATCTTAGTCGGTTAGCAGGGGACGCTTCTCAATTTTAGTCGGTTAACAGGGGACGTTTCTCCGGGAACTTGACACATTGGAAAACAGGTGATAATAAAAAGTATGCAGACAATAATAGTAGCTGAAAAGGGTGCAAATACAAAAATAGAACAATATCTCCAGAATGTCTACCCCAATTTGTCCTTTGGTACACTGCAGAAGGCATTTCGCAGACGTGACATCAAGGCAAATGGTATAAGGATAAATAGGGACTATATAGTTGCACAAGGAGACAGGCTGGAAGTATTTATAACAGATGAATTGCTTAACGGTACGGGAAATACCGGAGTAGAAAATGCCAGTCGGGGAAATACCGGCGGGACCGGACATAACAGCAAATTCACCGTTGTCTACGAGGATAATGATATAATTATTATTAACAAAGCCCAGGGTATCCCGGTGCAGCCCGATAAGGAACAGCGCGATGGAACCCTGATCGATCTGGTACGTAAGTATCTGAGGGAAAGCAATAGCCGTCTGATGCAGGAACATTCGCAAGAGGAACAGCCGGTACTATCAGATACAAGCAGCTTCCAGCCTTCGTTATGCCATAGGCTCGATCGCAATACAGGTGGCCTTGTGATCATTGCAAAAAATCCTTCAAGCCATAACTTTATTCTTGAAAAGTTGGAGTCCCGGGAAATAAAAAAGTTTTACCAGTGCCTTGTAAAAGGCAAAATGGAGAAAAGTGAATTACAGCTTAAAGCATACTTATGGAAGGATGCGGTGAAAAGCCGTGTCTTTATTAGCGATTATAAAAAACCCGGTGCTCAGGAAATCGTCACAGCTTACAAGGTTCTTAACTATGATCAGGAAAATGACGTCAGCCGGCTCGAGGTAGAACTAATAACCGGGCGCACTCATCAGATCAGGGCACATATGGCACATATCGGTCACCCGATCATAGGCGATGGGAAATATGGCTCGAACTCCATAAATCGAGCCTTTGGAATGAAATATCAGGCATTATGGGCCTGCCGCCTGAAGTTCGATTTTTCACAAGGTAATAAACCACAGAAAAACGATAAGCAGTCAAAAGACAATGTCCTGTTAAAGGACAACAAACTTTCAAATGGCAATGCGCACTCGAGTAATAATACCAATAATACCAACCTGAATAATCTCAACGGTAATGAGTTCATCGTATACCCCGAATTTAAAGTAAAGTTGAAATCATAAAAAATAACGGCCGTTCTGAAAAGACAGAACGGCCGACGTATGATGTGTTTACTTCCCTATGAATTGCTGTACCAGAATCTTACCATAAGTACTGCTGCTTTCAACTCCGATACCGGTTATATTAAACCCTGAATTCATAATATTCTTCTTGTGACTCTCAGAGCTCATCCACGCCTTGAATGCTCCTTCGATCGTCTTATTACCGGCTATGTTCTCACCTGCTGATTTAAAGACATTATCAAACTGCCTCATCATATCAAAGGGTGAACCATAAGTTGGTGATTGATGTGAAAAATAATTCTTGTCAACCATATCCTTCGCCTTCATCCTTGCAACCTTCATTAGATTCTCATCTATCACAAGTGCTTCCAGTCCTTTGTCTGAGCGCGCTTTATTCACCAAATCCAGCAGCTTTTGCTCATCCTCTGAGAGGGTAAATTTAGCCTCTGATGGAGCTGAGCCCTTCGCAGCAGTTTGATCCGCCAAAGGATTATTGGAAGATACCGTTATAGCCTCCCCGTTCCCAAATGCAATATATCTGCCGTCTACCGCACCAATCACTCCAGTATCCGGATGGAATATTGCATACCAGTCGCCAAGTTTCCCCATTACTGTCACAGCTTGTCCCTTATCCAGCTTACAGATGGACACATAATCCGTAGACGGGCCTTCCCTGACATTTAGTCTGGTTGCTGTCACAGTTGCCGATTCATATGCAACCTTCTCAAGCGCAAGATTGGTTGTGACAGTGCCGCCAACATTCGATGCATAACAGGTCGATGTAACAATAAGTAAGCTCAGTACTGCTAAAATGATGATCCTTCTTTTCATACTATTACCTCCAATTGTCTCATAATGCAAAATGATATATTTTATACTGATAATAGTATTGACAAAAATTTTTGAATTATTTGCATTAATATAACATATAGGTAATAAATTTTCAGTCCTCGCTTTTCTCAAGCTTTTTATTTCTAAAATACAGGACAATGTCCGTTGAAACCATTAACAGGTTGAGCATATATAAGAAAACAACAAAATCCCGGCTAAAGAGCAGCTTATGGATAATTCCCGAAATATACCCGATCACAACCACCACAAGAAAGACGACACTTTTACCATTTGTCTGCCTTGAGGTATAGGACTTGTAAATGGAAAACGGCCACGCAATGCCGAAGCAAATCAACATAACTATCTCAAATACACTCATTTTACAAACCCACTCCTCTGCTAATACGCCTTACCCCAGTATACCAATGACTTCGCCTCTTTGCCGCAGCATATGCATTTATCGGAAATAGCAGGCTCATCGAATGGCATGCAGCGTGATGTCGCTCCCGTCTTTTCCTTGACTGCCTCTTCACAAGCCAGCTCTCCACACCACATCGCTTTGATGAATCCGGGCGTCTGATTGATGATCCTCTCAAATTCGGAAAATTCAACAGCAGAATAAGTCTTTTCCTCTCTGAGTCTTGTAGCCTTGCTCAGCAAATTGTTGTGTATGGAATCAAGCAATTCGCTTACTCTTGTCTCGAT
>JAEYRF010000221.1 GCA_023409615.1 Bacillota bacterium
TGAGGATGTGTTGAGGGAATATGAGGGGACGGTTCTTTTCGTTTCTCATGACAGATCTTTCGTCAATGGTGTGGCAGACAGGCTTCTAATATTACAGGATTGCCGGATTGAAGCTTTTAGTGGGAAGCTTGATGAATATGAGGAGTATAAGATGCGCAAAGACCCCGCCGGGAACAAAGCAAAAAGCGCAAATATCACCTTGCAAGGTAATGAGCCGGAGAGTGTACCTGATGGTATTGAACGTACGCTGCTGCAAATGAGGCTGACAGAAATCATTGCTAAGTTATCTTCAGCCAACGATGGAAGTGAAGCTCTTGAGGAAGAATATACGAGGCTGGTGGAGCTGCTGCGACGCTGATAAAGCTATGAAGGCCCTTGCTTATTCAAGTTGCAGGTACCGGTCTATCAACTCCTCTGTTACACTATTGCTGAGGCATATTTCCCCATAGAACTCCCCGCTCTTTTTGATGGTGCGCTGCTGGGTGTTATAATCGACGTGGATCAGGCCGAAACGGGCGGATTCTCCCTCAACCCACTCGAAGTTATCCATAAGAGTCCAATGGTAATAACGTTCGACGGGGATGCCTTCTTCGCATAGCTTTGAAATTTCATACAGATGCTGATATATGTAGCTTGATCGGAAAGAGTCATTATTGTCACAGGTGCCGTTCTCGGTGATCCAGATCGGCGCCTTATACATCTTGTAGAACTTTTTACATAAATCGTACAGGCCATTGGGGTAAATCTCCCACCCAAGGTCATTGATTGGTTTGCCGGGCATGACATCGTCCTTAAAGCCCTTGAACCTGACCGCACTCCGGGTGTAGTAATTTATCCCGATGAAGTCATAGTATTTACCTTTGCCCATAGGTGTCCCTAATCCGATAGGGAATCTGAGCCTGCCACTGGTCATGGATTTGATAATTGCTCCCTGAAACAGGTATTCCATCACCTTTGCAGCAAGGAAATCCAAAGGGTTTTTGTCATAAGGATCAAAGATTCGCAGGTGATTGGCGACACCCACCATTGTGGTGCCTTTGAAATTCATGCGTTCTCTTGTTTCATGAATGATCCTATAAGCTGAAATATGACACAGAGCCATGTTCTTGTAAACCTTTACGGCTAGACTGAGATTTCTTTTACCGGGAGGCCATGAGCCTAGGAAATAACCGTTTGCCACATATACATTCGGTTCGTTTATAGTTATATACTCGCTTACCAGGTCGCCTAGCTGCTCTACAACGTATCTTGTATAACGTTCAAAGTACCCGACTACCTTTTTGGTCTCGAACTCTCCTTCTTCACAGAGCCAGAGAGGATGTGAAAAATGGTGAAGGGTTACCAGAGGTTTGATGCCGTTTTGAATAAGAGACTCTATTTCATTGCGGTAATGATCAATGGCAGCGGGATCGAATTCTCCGTTAACCGGCTCAATGCGACTCCATTCCAGGCCCATACGGTAGACATTGTGGTTTAGACTTTTCATCAGGCCGATATCCTCTTCAACCCGGTTCCAGTGGTCATTGGCGCGGATGCATGAGGTCCCGTCTGTGATTTTTCCTTTTTCGCACCAGTCATACCAGTTGTTATTCCTGTCTCCACCCTCAATTTGCGTCGCTGCAGTAGCACTGCCCATAAGGAAATTCCCCGGGAGCCTGAATGGTTTAAACATTAAATCCACCCTCTTTGCTTTAATACTCTATTACCATTTTAGTGTTTTTTGGTATTTATGGCAAGATTAATACTCCGATTCTAGAACTATCCCCGGCTTTAGAAATGTTATTGACTGTCTACGACTGCTCAAAACTGCAAGTTAGGTTGCCTTTCGCCTGCCGTTGCTCAAATTCGGAAGTTTAGGCTATCCAACTGCTCACCGTTGCTCAAATCTGCAAGTTTAGGGATAAATAGTGTTATGAAGTTAGTTGATTTTGTAGAAATATTCTCGAAAAATGCTATTTTTCACCCCATTAATTGTAAATTCGAGCAGCGGCATGGTATTGCTATTACCATTAATCGAAAATTTGAGCATGGGTTTGACTGGGACTGCTGTTACTGTTGAGGCCTTACATTCATAGAGCTATAGTACAATAACGGAAACAGTAGCGAAAGATATTTTCAGCTTGAACTTTAGCGGTCAATAGACTAAAATAAACGTGAGTTATGCGTAATTTGAACAATATTTCGCATCTTTTTGAAGTAAGCAGGAGGACGGATGTTGAATTTTAATCACAAGGAGTTTATCCCTGTATTTCTTGGGAATGATATCAATACATATAGCATGTCCAGAGCGTTTTATGAGGCTTATGGAGTAAAATCCTTCGTTATCGGAAAAGTCAATTCGGGACCCAGCTGTAACAGCAGGATTGTCGATTTCCGGGCTGTCAGCGAAATGGACAGGCCTGAAGTCTTTACCAGGACAATCAACGAACTGGCGGAGAAATACCCTGACAAAAAAATCATTTTGATGGGCTGCGGCGATAATTATGTTGAGCAGATCATCAAAAATAAATCCAGGCTTGCTGGAAATATAATCGCTCCTTATGTGGATGAAGGGCTAATGAACAGCTTGCTGACGAAGATTGAATTCTATGAGATGTGTGACCGCTACGACATAGATTATCCGGGGACATTCATTTATGACAGGTCTATGAAGGATGAAATGAAGTTGCCATTTGGCTTTCCGGTCATTGTGAAGCCGTCAAACGGCATAAAGTATTGGCAGCATGAGTTTGAATCACAGAAGAAGGTATATAAGCTAGACAGTATGGAAGAGCTTAAAAGCGTTATAAGTAGTATTTATGGCGCAGGTTATGATGACCGGCTGATTATTCAGGATTTCATTCCCGGAGACGACTCTCATTTGAGGGTTATGATCTGTTACTCCGGAAAGGACAAAAAGGTGAAGCTGATGTCGCTGGCCCACGTCATGCTGGAGGAGCATACACCCCATGGCCTTGGCAACACAGCTGTTCTGATGAATGAGTACAATCCGGAGCTTTCTAAAATGCTCAGGCGATTTTTGGAGAGCGTCGGTTTCACAGGATATTCAACTTTTGATGTCAAGTATGATCAGCGGGACGGTAAATACAAGATACTTGAAGTCAATCTCAGGCAGGGCAGAAGCAATTACTATGTGACCGCAGTCGGGAACAATCTGGCTCGTTATGTGGTCGAAGATTACATATATAATAAGGATCTGCCATTTGAAATAGCAAATGCTCGAAATCTCTGGACTGTAATTCCACTAAGGGTGGCATTTCGCTATACCAGCGGCGAGGAAAATCTGGCGCAGATGAGACAGCTTGTACAGGAGAAGAAAGTGACGAACCCCTTGTTTATGAAGGGGGACAATAAGCTTAAAAGGAAGCTGTTTCTGTATAAGTTGCAGCTTAGCCATTATCTTAAATTCAAAAAGTATTTATAGTCGTTATGATTAATCGATAAGAGGTGTTAAGCAAGTGGGTTCAACTAATGAAAAATATGAAGCGTTTTTGCAGGCGCACACAAAGGGACATTTCATGCAGTCACCACAGTGGGCGAGGGTGAAATCCTTCTGGAAGAACGAAGTGATTACGGTGGAGGATGAGAGCGGGCAGATCAAGGGCTCAATAAGTTTATTGATCCGAAAGATTCCGGTGCTTCCGTTTACCATGATGTATTCTCCCCGGGGGCCGGTGTGTGACTCACATGATGAGGAAACGCTCAAGGCGTTGCTGGAAAAGTGCAGGCAGCTGGCAAAAAAGTATAGAAGCTATGCATTGAAGATGGATCCAGATATTGAAATAGAGGATACACAGTTTGAAGAGATCGTTAAAAGGCTTGGCTTTAAGGTGAGCCGCGGCCTGAAGAACTATGAAGGTATCCAGCCCAGGTTTGTATTCAGACTTGATCTGAGGGGTAAGACAGAGGATGAGCTCATGGCGGACTTTCATCACAAGGTCCGGTACAACATCCGTCTGGCAGAACGTAAAGGTGTTGTGGTCAAGGTTGGCAGCAGGGAAGACGTGGCTGAATTTTACAGGATGATCGTTGAGACCGGTATCCGTGACAATTTTGTTGTCAGGAGCAGGGAGTATTATGAAAAGGTTTTCGATTGTCTGGCACCGGATCATTTGAGAGTGTTTATGGCCTATTACGAGGATAAACCCATAGCCGGGACAATCGGCATCCTTTACGGCAACAAGTGCTGGTACCTGTATGGCGCCAGCCGCAATGAACACCGCAACCTGATGCCCAACTATCTTTTGCAGTGGAACATGATTAAATGGGCGGTTGAGTCCGGCGTGGATCTGTACGATTTCAGAGGAGTCCCGGGTAATGTAGACGAAAGCAACCCGATGTATGGGCTTTACAAGTTCAAAGTAGGCTTCAAGGGTAAATTCACCGAGTTTGTGGGTATGCTGGATTATGTTTTTAAACCGTTCGCCTATTTCTGCATAGAGAAGGGCGTTTACGCGTTCAGGGAATTCAGAAGGAAAATATATAAGAGAAAGTAAGAGAGAATAAGTGGAGCGTCAATCTGAGACAAAGGGGTTTACAATCCTAAGCTCGGCAAGCATTATCAATAAATTGCTGGGTATTCTTTACGTGCCCATCTTAACGCTGATCCTGGGCAATGTTGGAAATGGCATTTATGATGCGGGATATAAGATTTATCAATTGGTTTTTATGATTGCAACTGCCGGTGTACCGGTTGCTATTTCAAAGTTGATTTCTGAACAGGTGGCAACCTCCCGCTATGATGTGTCCCACAAGACATTGAAAATATCCGGCATGCTTTTGGTTTCTGTAGGTGTGATTACAAGTGCGATCATGGCCGTCTTTGCAAGGCAGCTTTCTAATTTGATTGGTTTCCCGGAATCCTATATGGTGATTTTGGCACTTTCACCAACTCTGCTTTTTACATCTGTTTCATGTGCTTTCAGAGGTTATTTTCAGGGAAGATCCAACATGGTGCCTACAAGCATTTCGCAGATCATTGAACAGGCTGTTAACACAGTTTTTACGGTGTTATTTGCCTGGTTGATGTACAGTTATGGTGCAAATTATGCACTAAGCCATGGTGTAATTGAACAGGAGAGTATTCGCCTGGAAGCGGTAAAATTTGCTGCTGCCGGTGCAACTGTAGGGACGTCGCTCGGAGCGCTGTTCAGCGCGCTGTACCTGTGCAGGACCTATCTCAAAAACAGGGCTGCTATCCTCGAGGAATTAGTACAGTCTGTACGAGATGATGAATTTATTTATTCCAGTAAGATGATTCTAAAAAAGATTTTTCAGTATGCAGTTCCTATAACACTTGGGGCAGTGGCTATTTATGCAGCCAACCTTGTCGATCTGCAGTTTACAAAGGGTCAGTTGATTGTGGCAGGTTACAGTGCAACAGAGGCCAATGGTCTTTATGGAATCCTTGCAACACAGTATCTGAAGGTTCTGTTTATTCCCGTAACCCTTGCAACGGCACTGGCTACGACGATTCTACCCTCTATTTCGGCAGCCGCGGCAAGAAATGACAAGGTGATGCTGAACAGGAGAATATCCAAAAGTATTAAAATGATTCTGATGATCGCAGTTCCATCGGCGGTTGGTTTAGCTGCACTTGCCAAGCCTATCATTTACAGCCTTTTCCCGACGGTTCCGGATGGATGGGACATGCTGATGATCGGCTCCTGGACACTAATCCTCATTTCGCTTGTTTCAATTCAGACTGCAATTCTGCAAGGCCTTGGGAAAACTTATGTACCAACCATTCATATGGGAATAGGTCTTGTATTGAAGATATTTATTAATTACAACCTGATAGCAATCCCATCTATTAATATCAAGGGCGCAATTGCCGGCAGTGCAGCATGTTATATCTTTGCGGCCATCATGAATTATAGGGCAATTAAGAGGCTGACCGGAGTTAAGCTGAATGTGAAGAAACTGTTCAACAGACCGCTCAGTGTGTCTGTAATCATGGGCATACTTGTCTATTTGATTTATCACGGATTTGTATTCATGACGGATTGGTTAATCAAGTCCGCATTCCTTCAGAACATCATCTGCGTCGGTATCTCCATAGCAGCAGGCGGTCTCATCTATTATGTTCTAATGATCTTCGCGAAGGGGATTACTGCTCAGGATATCAAGAGCCTTCCCAAGGGAGAAACAATATTGTCGCTTACCCTCAAGATCCCCTATATGGATCGGTTTTTGGGGACGCAGGCGTAGAGTCTCAATTTAAACCCGTCCCCTCTGATTGCCTCTTTATTATTTTTCAAACCTGTACATACTTTTTTTTCTTTTTGCTTTGCGACAGATGCCTCGGATGACCATCCGCAGGATGACTAGAAAGCTAAGGGAAAGGAGAATGTACAGTAGGACATAGGAATATTCGCGCTCGGACTCCTCCGGTATAAGGTCGACGTATGAAGGTGCTATCGGCTTTGCAGCAACAGCATTGGCAGCTGTAAGATTCACCTTCCCAAGTAAAACACCATCCTCAAGGTATTCAACAGACCCCAGAACATCGCCCTTTTTAATAGGAGCTGTTATATTGCTATCCACTTTTATTTCTGTATCTATGTTATGGGATCCTGAACCGATTTGGACCGGACTGATGAATGCTGTTTCTGTTATCAGATTAAGAAGCTCGACACCATCGGCTGCACCGTCCACCGTTGTGGTTTTTATGTTCTGACCTGCCTCGGATATTGTTTGAACAGAGTAGCTCTCGAAGCCGTAGCGCATCAGCTCTTTGGAATAGCCGTATATTTTATTGGGCTGCATGACATGCATTACTACAGCGATGATTTCCATTCCATCCTCACCGATGGCTGAAGTAATAAGGTTGTTGCCTGCTAAAGCAGTATAGCCCGTTTTAACGCCTGTAACAGTATATTTGTGTTCCACATTTTCCAGAGTGTATGGGTATGTATTGTCAAACCAGAGAAACTGGTTTGAATTGCGTAAAATGCCCCAGTCATCATGCTTATTGGTTACTGGCATATCCTTATAGTATTCTGTAGAGACAATTTCTCTGAACTTTGGGATTGTCATTGCATAGCGAGCAATTGCTGCCATATCTCTGGGTGTTGTGAGATGGCCTTCATCCTGTGGTTCTGTATCTTTGCCGCAGGGGTTGACGAAGGTTGTGTTGACTGCGCCGACTTCCTTTGCTTTCCGGTTCATCATTTCCATATATTCCGAGCGGGAGGCGGCCAGATTTTCAGCTATGATATTGGCAGTTTCATTGGCAGATTTAATTAACAGAAGATTCAGCATGTGATCGAGAGTGAGACCTTCTTCGCCAGCCATTATTCCTACATTCATACCGCCTCTGCCTATATCGAATACGGCTTGCTGTGAGATTTTCATTTCCTGCGTAAGGTCGCCGTTTTCAAGAGCAACGATCGCTGTGAGGATCTTTGTGGTACTTGCAGGGCCCACACGCTTGTCGGCAAGCTGTTCGGCCAGGACTCGGCCTGTTTTGGATTCGATCAGAATATATGGGACATCCTCGGGTATATCTAGAGATTGTGCGTTGATTGAAAGCGTTTGAAGCATTAGTATGAATACAAAAATAATTACAGCGATGATTCTTTTCATGAGCGCTCCAAAATTATCATTAGTATTGTACTGCTTATATTATTTTAACATTATTCACTCTATACATCAAGTCAGAGGCTAGAGCGTTTCATGCATCCAAACGGCCATTTGATTGATCCCCCGATTTCCCCATGCATAATATGGGATTGCTGACAATTCAACATCCTCGCACTTCTGCTCGCCTTCATAATACAACGTATCATGCCGGCTTACACGTTTACCCTTCATCCGTAATGATATAATACCGCCCGGTAAATCTTTTGCGCCTGCTTCAACCTTAATTGCCGCACTTGCCGGAATATGTAGTTCCTGTAATTGACGACCGTTGTCTTTTCCCTCAAAACAATATACAAGTGGTCCTCGCATCAGCGCAACACGTCCAATATTCTCACGTACGAGAGTATTGCAATGAATTCGCCTGACCGGCATTGAAAAACGTATTGCGACTTCATCCCCTTCGTGCCATTCGCGGTTGATAAAGGCGTATCCGTTAAGTGTCTCAATGCTGTTGTATGTCTCATCGCCATTGATTAAGATTGATGTGTTGTCCGCATAGGCAGGAATACGGATTGCCAGCGAAAATCTTTTCACATGTGGAATGATCCTGTATGTAACTTCTCCTGCCCACGGCATTCGGGACTGGACTTTTATGTCTGCTAAATCAAGGCAAGCCGTTCCTCCCAAAAAGAGATGTGAAAATATTGTGTCCCGGCTTTCTCCCCATGCATACTTTCCCAATGAGGTAAGGAGTCTTGCGACATTGGGAGGGCAGCATGCACAGTCGTACCAACCCGGCCGTTCAGGGAGCACATGCCGGAAACCGTATAACTCACCGGATATATCAGGATTTACCTCAAGAGGGTTAACATAGAAAAACCTTTGTCCATCCAGCTGCATTCCACCTAAAATTCCATTATACAATGCTCTTTCCATAACATCTGAATACTCACTGCTCTGATGTATGTCCAGCATATTTCTTGCCCAGAAAACCAGCCCGACCGATGCACAGGTCTCCGCATAAGCACTGTCATTGGGCAGGTCGTAATCAATTGTAAAAGACTCACCCTCCGCAGTAGAGCCTATACCTCCTGTAATGTACATCCTTCGCTGTACAACATTCTCCCATAATGTCCGACATGCATTATATAGACCTTCGTCGTTCATTTGTGCAGCAAGATCGGCCATTGCTGTATACATGTAAACAGCTCGGACAGAGTGGCCTTCAGCAGTTTTTTGCTCCCTGACAGGAAGATTACTTTGATTATATTTATTATTCGTGGAATGATCTTCTTCGCGAAGACTCCAGCCACGCTGTTTACGTTCACATTTAAAGAAGAGGGGATCCTTTCCGCGTTCATCAAGAAAATGCATGGCTAATTTCCGATAGTTCTCTTTTTGTGTAAGATGGTACATTTTCATCAGGCCGATTTCAACCTCCTGATGTCCTGGAATCCCTTTATGTTCATGTGTCAAAAAGCGATTTTCAATATGATCGGCCAAGCGTTCCGCTGCCTCAAGAAGCTTATTTTTCCCTGTCGCTTTGCTGTATGCCACAGCTGCTTCCATCATATGTCCCGCGCAATACAGTTCGTGACCCTCGCCAAGATTTGTCCAACGCTTCCCGGGTGCTTTAACTGTAAAATAGGTATTTAGATAACCGTCTTCCCACTGTGATTTACAAATGATGTCGATTACTTCATCCGCCCGCTTTTCCAACTCCGGGTCCTGCTTTATTATCAAGGAGTATGCAACTGCTTCCAACCATTTGGCAACATCGCTGTCCTGAAATTCCATACCGTAGAATTCTCCGTTTTCCAATCCGGCGGCAATGCGGAAATTTGCAAAGGCATGACTTTTCTTGACTCCCTCCACCTGATCACTGAGTATAAGCTCCTGATATGGTATTACAACATCAGTCACCAACTGCTGACGCGCTGACCAGAAATCATCCTCAACCTTTATCTGCCGCAGCTCAATATGCCGCATTTCACCTTGCTCTATTTGTTTCATTTGTTTCATTTGTTCTGTTTGTTCCATTTGCTTAACAGCCTTTCCGGTCATATCCGCGTGTGTAATGATAGAATATTTCACCCGTCATCCCTTGACAGATCCGCTCGTCATGCCGCTTATTATGTACTTCTGCATGAAAATGAAAATCAACGCGACAGGGATAATCGTTACGATCGCAAATGCGGACAGATAGCTCCATTTTGTTCCGTATTGTCCGAGAAAATTAAAAATTCCTGCCGTAATCGGCCTTCTCTGCTGATCAATGATGAATGTCATGCCATAGGCAAGGTCACCCCATGCGTATAAGAAAGAAAAGACTCCGCATACTACTACGCCTGTTTTTGCGATGGGAACAAGCACCCTGATAAATGCGACGAATTTATTACACCCGTCAATATATGCTGCATCTTCCAATTCATTAGGGATAGAGGCAAAATAATTTTTCAGAATAAGAATAGAAAATGGTATGCCTATTGTAGCATCTGCGAAAATGGCTGACCACGCAGTATTGTAGACGTTCATATTTTTAAAGATAATAAAAAGCGGAGTAAGCAAAACCGACACCGGAAGCATCTGTGTAATTAAAAAACCGAGAATCATGCTCCGCTTCCCTTTAAACCGGTACTTTGCTATTCCATAGGATGCCGGAACCGCCAGTATTACAGAAATGATCATAGCTCCAAAGGAAATGACAAGGCTGTTGCCGAAGGAGCGAAACATATTGAAATCACCGATATCCAACTGTGCGGCATAAGTTCGTGTGTTGAGTTTTTGAGGCCAAAAGGTTGGCGGGATATGAAAAATTTCCATTTCAGTTTTCAGGGATGTAACAAGCATCCAATATATTGGAAACATAAGAACGCATAAAAATATGACTGAAATCCCGCAGTATAGTGAATTTTCCCCGCGTGACAGAGTAATCGTTTTTTTCATCAGGTTTCCTCCTTCGGGTAAGCAAACCGCAGATATAGAAGGCTTGCAAAAAATAAAATTACAAACAAGATATTGGCTACCGCAGCACCATGGCTGTATCTAAACAGCTCAAAGGAGAGCTTATACGAGTAGGTGGATAGCAGCTGTGTTGAATTAACCGGTCCGCCGCTGGTCATCACATAAATCAGATCGTAGACCTTGAATGTATAGATAAAACCTAGAATCAACACCGACTCAATCGTAGACTTGAGCATTGGGAGCGTAATGCGAAAAAAGGATTGCACCTTGTTTGCACCGTCGATCGAAGCGCTTTCATAAAGCTCCGTAGGTACGGTGGTCAATCCGGCTGAAATCAGGATCAAATTAAACGGTATACCAATCCATATATTAGCGATAATTACCGCAGTCATTGCGGTAGAGGGATTAGTCAGCCAATCAATGTTTTCGGAAATTATGCCAAGGCTCCTGAGAAAAAAGTTTATAATACCCACATCGGTACCAAACATGAACTTAAACATCAGTCCGCTAATTGTGATTGGAATCATCCATGGCATAAGAATAAGACCTCTTATAGGCTTGGAAAAAGAAAATTGTTTGTTAAAGAAGAGAGCAAGGGCAAAGCCGATGAGAAACTGGAACACAATACACATAACTGTAAAGAGCAGAGTGTTCCAAATGGAAGCTGTCAGCACATTATCTGTTTTAAACAGTTCCATATAGTTTTTCAGCCCGACAAATACCTTTGTGTTGGAGCGCAGTGTTCTGACCGTCACATCCTGCAGACTTAGAAGGACATTGCTGACAATCGGATATCCCACAAAGAACAGCATATACACAAAAGCCGGTAAAACAAAAAGCAGCCCAACATTATCGTTTTGAATGAATCGATTTGGTTTCTTCATGATGTTTCCCCCGATTAAAGTGGAAGGCAAGAGGCTACCTGTTTGAGCTCCCCTTGCCTTCTTAACTTTTTGAAAACTGTCAGTTTACTTTTTCATAATACCATCAATTGTTTCTTGTGCCTTAGCAGCGGCTTCCTCTGGGCTTTTAGTTCCTGCGACAACCTCATTAAAAGCAAGTGAAATCGCATCAGAGATTGAAGGCCATTCTGGCAGAGGTCCTCTTGCATAAGCATACTGCATTTCATCTACAAACGCCTGATATACAGGATCTCCCGAAAACTGATCTTTAGCGATTGTTGAGTCTGATGAAATATAGCCCATTGCATTCATCATGTAGAGGCAGACATCTTTACTGGTAGCATACTTCAGATATTCAACTGCAGCATCTTCATTTCCGCCTGCAATCACAGCGTAGTTCTCTCCGCCAAGACCGGAAGCCTGCTTTGCATCCATAGGAATGGGAGCAACATTCCATTTAAGGTCGGGAACTTCAGATCGCATAGTTGGAACCTGCCATGTTCCGTTAATCATCATTGCAAGATTCCCGGAGATAAACTGGTTCATTGTGTCGCCCTGAGTCCAGTTAATCGATTCCTTTGTCATTGCTCCGGAATCAATCAAACTTTTTACCATTCCAAGAGCTTTCACACCGCCTGCTGAGTTCATCTCATATGATGTAGCTCCGGTTGACCAAAGCCATGTAAGGTAGTTAAACGTACCCTCTTCATTTTGCAGACCACTGTGGGCAAATCCCGAAACATTATCCTTTGTACAGCTCTTTGCAACATCCAGGAGCTCATCCCAGGTTGTAGGAACCTTCTTACCTGCTGCTGCAAGCATATCTTCATTGTAGTATAAAAGCAGGCAGTTGCTTCCAAAAGGCACGCCGTATAGTTTTCCGTCCAGTGTGCAGGAATTTACCGGACCTTCGTAATATGTATCGACATTAAACTTGCCGGTAATGTCAGCAAAAATACCCATTGCAGCATATGACGCGTGGTCGGGATTGTCTAAAATGACAAGATCGGGCAGTTCGTCTACAGAAGCTCCTATGGACAACTGCTTTTTGAAATCGGCAAACGGTACATATTTTGCTTCGACCTCGATTGCTGTCTGATTAGCATTAAAGTCCGTTACAACCTTATTCAGTGCTGCCTGATGGCCAGGAGTTTCCCAATAGTACCAAATGGTTACCTTTTCAGAACCGGTATCATTCGTAGGTGCTGCTGCCTTCTCCGGTGCGGACTCTTTCGCACTTGGCTGTTCGCCTCCGGTCTTAGTCTCGCTTCCGGACTGGGCACCGCACCCGACAAGAAGCATTGTTAGTACGAGTACCGCGGCAATGGATGTCAAGATTTTTTTCATGATTTATCCTCCTTTACTGTGGTTAATAAAACTTCTGGAATGTCTTGCTGTAAACAAATTATACAGTCTCACCCCTTGCCCAGATACTCGAATATACTAAAAAAGGATAACTATTCTAAGGTCATTTGTGTGTCTTGCGATAATCCGCCGGCAGTTGTCCGGTGTATTCCTTAAAAACACGGCTGAAATATTTTGCGTCGGAATACCCGATCCGCTCCGCGATTTCAAAGATCTTCATATGACTCCTGATAAGCAATTCCTTTGCCTTTCCAATACGGAATTCACGAATAAAATCGCTGAATTTCTCGCCTGTTTCCCTGTGGAACTGAAGACTCAGGTATTCCGGTGTTATACACAGTCTTGAGGCGATTTCCTCCAATGTGATGCCTGAATTGTAGTACTCTGAAACTATATTTTTAGCCTTCTGTACATGATAACTCAAAGCTTTTTCCGTAAGAGAGACTTCTTCCGAGGCTGTGGTAAAGCTGCTGACTTCATCTGCCACCGACCACAATTCGCTTCTGTTGATCGATTCCATAACTCTCATCAGGATGCTCTGATGATCCACCGGCATGTGAAGAATCCCAATTTCCTTAGCGGTATTTAGAAATGCCCAAATAAAACGAATAAAACTATCCTTTATTTCTTTAGGCTGATAGACGGCTCCACTTTCAAAATACCCCTGAAATTCCCGGATACATTTGAGTATTCGAGAATAATCACAGGAGCAGATTGCCAGCTTCAGACTGTCCTCGATGGTGATTGGATATACGCATACCAGGGTTTGTATTTGCAAAACCTTGGGGTATGAAATCAATATGTTACCTCCAAGGGAAATGTTCCAATCCATAGCATTTGAAAGAGTATGGTAACCTGGTCTCAGATTGTCAATTCCTTCTGAAATGATCCAGCCAACATTCCAGTCAGAGCGGTTTTCCAAACCAGTTCCAGAGAGCAGCCTGTTTTGAACTCGCCTCTCAAGCTCATTGAAATCATCGCACCGGTACACAATCAGTAATAATTTCTTTTCTTTAGGTGGTTTCAATATGCAATATTTCAAACCGGAAATTTGCTGAAGCAAGAGAATAATATCATTTTTCTCCGGATGCAGACGTTCCTCCTCAC
>JAEYRF010000112.1 GCA_023409615.1 Bacillota bacterium
CTACTACATTACGACACCCGTAATCATGAAGCTTCTTGAGAGCAGGATCAAGGCAAAAATGATGGTATTCATGGTTCAGAAGGAAGTAGCCGACCGCATGAAGGCACCGCCCGGCGGCAAGGATTACGGGGCATTGTCAGTTGCAGTGCAATACTATTCCAACCCCTCTGTTGTCCTGGAGGTTCCTCCGCACAGCTTTATACCTCAGCCGGAGGTATACTCATCTGTTATCAGGCTTGAGCTTTATGATAAGCCACCTGTGAATCTGCATGATGAGGAGTTATTCTTCAAAGTTGTGAAGGCGGCTTTCGGGCAGAGACGCAAAACGCTTGCAAATGCATTAAATAATGCGGGTTATCTCAATCTGAGCAAAGATAAGATTAAAGAAATACTTTTAAAAGCAGGAATTGGTGGTAATCAAAGAGGTGAGACGCTTTCTCTTGCTCAATTTGCACAATTGGCCAATTTGATTTTTGAGGAGCGTAAAATAAGCATAGTTAATAGAAAGCATTCTTTTTCCGATATATATAAGGAAAAGGATTGAAATGCAAAAACGACCAAGGAGGGTGTTTTATGAATTTGAATGGAATTACCAATGCAGTTTACTCAAATGATAACCACAAGAGCGAAAGTCTTACAAAAGATATAGTCAGCAAGGGGCAGAATAAAAATACGAGTTTTGTTGAAGATGAAGCGGCTGTTGTTTACGAACAGAAACCATCTGAAACCGATCGGACCGGGAAGACTTATTCACGGGATACAAAAACTATTGCCGCATTAAAAACAGAGGTACAAAGGCGGACTGAACAATTCAGAAGTCTGGTTGAGCAACTGATTCTGAAGCAGGGACAGAAATTAACAAATGCGACGGACATCTATACTCTTTTAAGAGAAGGCAAACTGGACGTGGATCCTCAGACAGCGGCAACGGCGCGTGAAGAAATCTCTGAAAATGGCTATTGGGGTGTAGAGCAAACTTCAGAAAGGCTTTTCTCGTTTGCAACTTCTTTGACAGGCGGAGACCCTGCGAAGGCTCAGGAGATGAAGGATGCATTCATAAAAGGCTATAAAGCTGCGGAGAAGGCTTGGGGTGGCGAACTTCCGGAGATTAGCAGGCAGACGTATGATGCGACTATTAAAAAGTTTGATGAGTGGATGAAAGATTAGCAGCAAAACAAAACTTACATAATCCGGAGGCTTGTTTGTGAATAAAAATAAATTTGCCCTTACACCACCAATGGGATGGAATAGCTATGATTATTATGATACAACTGTAAATGAGAATCAGGTTAAGGCCAATGCAGTGTATATGGCTGAGCATCTTAAGGAGTCCGGCTGGGAATATATCGTAGTTGATATAGAGTGGTATTCTTATGATGCCGGAACCCAAAGAGACAGATTCCAGTACATTCCTTTCTGGAAGATGGAAATTGATGAGTATTCAAGGTTGTTACCCTGTATTGATCGTTTTCCATCGTCGGCAAATGGTCAGGGCTTCAAGCCGCTGGCTGATTATGTTCATAATCTTGGCTTAAAGTTTGGCATCCATATTATGCGAGGAATACCCAGAATTGCTGCTCATAATCATATGAAAATATTTGGATCTGAGGTCAGGGCTAATGAAATTGCTGATCCATCCTCAATTTGTTCATGGAATCCGGATATGTATGGTCTTGCAGTTGATAGAGACGGGGCACAGGAATACTATAATTCTATTTTCGAGTTGTATGCGCAGTGGGGTGTGGATTTCATAAAATGTGATGATATATGCAGATATGATATGAAATCAGCAAAGAGAGAAATAGAGATGCTTTATCATGCGATTCAGCATTGCGGACGTCCCATAGTACTAAGTCTCTCGCCCGGACCTGCTTTAGTCAATCAGGCATGGCATTATAAGAAGTATGCCAATATGTGGCGTATTACAGACGACTTCTGGGATAGCTGGCCGTTGTTGTTAAATATGTTTCAACGCTGTGAGGAGTGGCAGGATCATGTTTCTGAGGGATGTTATCCGGATTGTGATATGCTGCCTCTTGGGAAAATCGGAAAGGGATTTCATAATGAGCGGTATACCCGATTTACTAAACAGGAGCAAATAACAATGATGACTCTATGGAGTATATTCAGATCTCCTATGATGATTGGTGCAGAATTGCCGGAACTGGATAAGTGGACAGTAAGCCTGATAACAAATAAAAAAGTATTGAGACTTCTATCACATTCAAAAGAAGCAAGACAAATTATGCGCGACGAAAAGCAGGCTATATGGCTATCGAAGGATTCGGAATATGAAGATTGCTACCTTGCGCTTTTTAATCTAAGTGATGAAATTCAAAACATTTCGGTAACCGCTGATGAATTAGAACCTTATACTTTCAAGGGCAAGCAATTAGAAGAATTATGGAGCAGCGAAAAACTGCAAGCAGTTGAGGATGTCTTTGAAACTGAGGTTTTAGCTCACGGAGCAAAATTATTTAAATTTTGAAATTGAACAACGTCATAATCTAATAAAAAAAAGCACCAGGTAGCGGTTTATCCTAGCTCCCTGGTGCGTTCTTTATCTTATAAACTATGCTTTCAGCCTTTTCTCTAAAGCGTCAAGCTGTGAGTACAATTCTTTTGGCATCTGTTCACCGTAATTTGCGTAGTGCTCTTTGATGGATTCAACTTCTTTGAGCCATTCCTCGTTTCTGACCTCGAGCAGGTGAGACATATCAGCTGCGCTTACGTCCAGACCATCAGTATCGATGGCGTCCTCAGTAGGCATATAACCGATTGGAGTCTTGACTGCCTTGCCTTCTCCGGAAACTCTCTCAACGATCCACTTCAGAACGCGGCTGTTTTCGCCGAAACCCGGCCACAACCATTTTCCGTCGGAATCCTTGCGGAACCAGTTTACATAGAAAATTCTCGGCAGCTTGTCGGGTGCAGATTTGGTTCCTATCTCAAGCCAATGCTGCAGATAGTCGCCAACGTGATAACCAATAAAAGGCAGCATTGCGAACGGGTCGCGGCGAACCTTGCCGATGTTTTTATCAATCGAAGCTGCAGTGATTTCCGAACCCATGATCGAGCCCATGAATACACCGTGGTTCCAGTCAAAGCTTTCGTGTACCAGCGGGATTGTACTCGGACGACGTCCGCCTACTAAGAATGCTGAGATTGGCACACCCTTTGGATCTTCCCATTCGGGAGCGATAACAGGACACTGGCTTGCCGGTGCTGTAAAACGTGCATTGGGGTGAGCGGCCAGCTCCGTTGAATCAGGAGTCCAGTCTCTGCCTTTCCAGTCAATCAAATGATCCGGTGCAGGTGTTCCGATACCTTCCCACCAAACATCACCGTCATCTGTTAATGCAACATTTGTAAAAATCGAATTCTTCTCGCAACTGAGCATTGCATTCTTATTGGAATCCATTGAAGTTCCCGGTGCAACACCGAAGAAGCCTGCTTCAGGATTGATAGCATATAGACGACCATCTTCTCCGAACTTCATCCATGCGATATCGTCGCCGACTGTTTCGACCTTCCAACCGGGAACTGTCGGGATCAACATTGCCAGATTTGTCTTGCCGCAGGCACTTGGGAAAGCACCTGTTATATACTTTGTATTTCCCTTGGGGTCTGTGAGACGGAGAATGAGCATGTGTTCCGCCAGCCAACCTTCATCACGGGCCTGAACAGAGGCTATTCTCAATGCAAAGCATTTTTTTCCGAGAAGCGCGTTTCCGCCGTATCCGGAACCATAAGACCAGATCATTCTCTCCTCAGGGAAATGGCTGATATATTTCTCTTCAATCGGAGCACAGGGCCATGGAACATCCTTTTGTCCAGGAGCAAGCGGAGCGCCGACAGAGTGCAGGCAGGGTACAAACTCGCCATCACCTAATGTATCTAAAACAGCTTTGCCCATGCGTGTCATAATGCGCATATTTACAACAACATAAGCACTATCGGTCAACTCAACACCAATCTTTGAAATTGGTGAACCTATAGGTCCCATGGAGAAAGGAATGACATACATCGTTCTGCCCTTCATGCAGCCATTATAGAGTTTTTTCATTGTGGCCTTGAGTTCATCGGGATCGACCCAGTTGTTTGTTGGACCGGCGTCTTCTTTTTTCTTTGAAGCAATAAATGTTCTATTCTCAACACGAGCAACATCTGACGGGTCGCTTCTAAAGAGATAGCACCCGGGACGCTTCTGCTGATTTAATTTGATGGCTGCCCCGCTGTCCACCATTTCCTGCAGCAGTCGGTCATTTTCTTCCTGAGAGCCGTCACACCAATAAATATTATCAGGTTGGCACATATCGGCCATTTCTTTTACCCAATCCTGCAACTTCTTGTTTACTGCCATTGTAATACTCCTTTCGAATTAAGCAATTTTTATTATTTCCTAAAGATTCTTTTTCTACTAATCAAATAATTGGATATTGTAATATCCATGTACTTGGTTAATTTTTTCACTAATCATTTTACCATATCCATATGAAGTATTCAACAATTGTTTATTCAAAAATACAATCTGCCATTTTACGATTTTCTCGATAATACATTATAAATATAAGCATCTCATGTAAGTATTATTTGAAATTTGCAATTTTAGAATGTCAATCCTGCATTTTTGTAATTGTACAAATTATTAGTTTAAATAAGTCAGCATAAGATTTTGTAATGACTTATTGAAGATATCGTGGCATATACTGATATATATACGGTACAGTTTGGGGGGATTATGATTGTATAGTGAATTGCAATTTCAGAGAAACTTCTACATATTTTCCAACGAAGATGCGGGGTTTGAAGCGGGTCAAAAACCGACAGGTCATGTGAAAATAGAGGTGCGGGATGGAAAAGGGCGGCTTCATGCAGTTGCGCAGAACCTGAGAGATGGAGGCGACAGGTTTGAGTATATTTTGTATCTATTGTATAGCGGGAGGGATTCCGTAGACCCGGTGAGAGTCGGACGTCTGGAAACCCACTTAAGTAAGTCGGAACTGGTATGGAGCTTTAATCCCCATAATGTAGGACAATCCGGTTATCCTGTAGATGCATTCGATGTCATTGCGATACTGGTCGAGTATGCAGACAGGCAGGGAGGAAACGTACAATGCCCGCTGGCGGCTTATAGGAAAAATCGGGTACAGTGGCGCAATATTATAATGGAATCAATTATGAAAAAGAAAATACAGCCTGTCGAAAATGCAAGAGAAGATGCAGCCAAACCTGCATCAGTGGCAGTGGCAGAAACAGTGACTAATGAAATTGCGACTGATAGCAATATTATCGATGAAAACATTGCGGTGGAGGATTCTGCATGGGGTACTGTGGATGAATCCGAGAGGGAACCTCAACAAACTGAGCGGGAACCCGCAGAACCTGAACAACCTCCGCAGCCTGCACAACCCGCAAAAGCCGCACAACCTCCGCAGCAAGTGCTGTCTGACATTAATACGGGATGTGTTTATCTCAATGGGAATATGTGCGGAGCGTTTGTTCAAAGCGGAGCTGTAATACCCAATCCCTGCAGTACCTGCAATGCTAATCGTGGAGAACAGACTGTACAGGAGCAGCTGCCGGGAGACTTATCAAAGCTGAGAGCCATGCTTGACAGTAACTTCGAAGAAAAAGATCCATTCCACAGCAAAAGAAGTGATTATATCTGGTGGAAGGTCACTAATCCGGTAAATCTGAACAATATTCTATATCAGAATAATATCAGATCGCCATTGATGTTCAACCCTGTAGTCATGATGGCGCACTACAAACACAGACATCTCATCATCGGCATTTTTACACATATCAGTGGGCGGAAATATGTCGTATGCGGCGTACCGGGCATGCACCTGGTGGACCGCAAACCCTTTGGAGAGCTGAGTACATGGGTGCAGACGGAAAGGAACAGATTGCAGTACGGAGCATTTGGGTACTGGCTTGTCTATATCAATCCGGATGATGGGAAGATAATGAATCTTAGTCAGCAGTAGTCGGATTATAGACGAAATGTCTGCAAAAAAATTATTTCTTGAGAGACTATTGTATTTTATGACCGTATATTGTACAGACAAGCTAATTGCGATGTAACCTTAATCAGGCTATCAATATACTGTCCATCTATTGTTTTATTGTCCGGGCAAATATGATAAACTAATCGCATACGAGGATAGCAATGTGTGTAGGGAATAGTGACTTGGAGAGGAGGGTGATTTTTTGCTTTATGTATTTATCGGGTGCTTTGCATTCGGTATCTTCTATTCCGCTGTTTCGCTAATACTAGGCGGACATGACGGCAGTGCAGACCATGGTGTGGATCATGGCGGCGGAGTAGATGCAGGGCATTCCGGTTTTGATCATGGCATTGACATAGGGCATGATATTGACCTTGGCCATAGCGGCGATTTCGCACATGGAGCCGACCTGGCACATGGAGCTGATTTGTCTCACGGGGCGGATTTAGCACATGGAGCGGAAGCGGGTCATGGTGTTGACGCGCAGCACGATACCGATACCACAGATTCTCCGTCACCTTTCAACCCACTTGTCATTGCCAGCGCAATTACAGCGTTCGGAGCATTTGGCCTCATATCCATGAAAGGTTTTGGATTGAATGGCTTGATGAGCACTATTGTTGCGCTGGGGTTCGCCGGTGCTATTGGGGCAGCTATATTCTTCGGCATAGTCAAGTTTATGTATGGATCCCAATCAAATACTATATTTTCATTTGATGACTTGATTGATACTGAAGCAGAAATCCTTACTCCTGTGCCTGAAGTAGGTCTGGGCGAGATCGCCTACTATATCAGAGGAACACGATATACGATGTCCGCCAGATCCATTGATGGCAAAGGTATTGGGAGAGGAGCCACTGTAGTAATAAGAGAAATTTCAGCCAATGCGGCAGGTGTGCAGCAGAAGCTGACGCTTGATGATATTGAAATTACTTATAATGAATTTACTGAAGTCGATCGGGAAAACCCACGCAGCGATGCTGGAAATAAATAAATCTGGGAGGAATAGATATGGAGTTATTGATACCCGTTTTAATTGCAATTGTTCTGGTTGTTGTAATCTTTGTTTTGATTTCCGTATTTGTCGGAAGATATGTCAAGGTTGGACCGGACGAAGCATTAATCGTATCGGGACGTAAAAAGAAGCTGCCCAACGGTCAGGTAGTAGGATTCAGGATTGTCCGGGGAGGAGCAACCTTCGTATGGCCTGTATTGGAAATAGCAAAGACAATTTCGCTAAGGATCATGCCGCTTGATGTGAATTCGAGCGCATACACCTCTCAAGGTGTTCAGGTGACTGTTGATGGTATTGCGCAGGTCAAAATTGATTCCGCACACGAGGCAATTGCAACTGCTGCAGAGCAGTTCCTAAGCCTCAAGGAAGAAGAGATCAAGCGGATCGCTACGCAGACACTTGAAGGCCATCTCCGTTCTATAGTAGGTAACCTTACTGTTGAAGAGATCAATCAGAACAGGGATGCATTTGCACAGAAGGTACAGGAACTTGCTGCTGGTGATCTGGCTAACATGGGACTGAAAATCATATCCTTCACTATCAGAGAGATTGCCGATAAAAATGGATATTTGGAGAGTCTTGGTAAGGCTCAAATCGCAAGAGTCCAAAGGGATGCTATTATCGGCCAGGCAGAAGCAAAAAGAGATGCCGACATCAAGAGCGCCGAGGCAATGCAGGCAGGCCAGACAGCCAAGTACCTTGCAGAGACCAAGGTCGCTGAGGCAAACAGGGACAAGGAAATGAAGGTAGCTGATTACCAGTCTTCCATCAATGAGATTAAGGCAGAGGCTGACCTCTCTTATGATAAAAAGAAATTTGTCATTCAGCAGGACGTTGAGAAAGAAGCAATGCAGGTCGAGATCGTTAAGAAGCAGAAGGAAATCGAGTTGCAGGAACAGGAAGCATTGAGAAAAGAGAAGGAACTCGATGCAATGATCAGAAAGCCTGCTGAAGCTGATAAATATAAGACAGAAATATCGGCAGAGGCTGACAGAGTGAAGAAGTCCAAGGAAGCAGAAGCTGAATCCTACACAATCAAGGCAGAAGGTATGGCAAAGGCTGAAGCAATCAGAGCGGCAGGTCTTGCTGAGGCTGAAATCATTCAGGCAAAGGGTGAAGCGGAGGCTGTAGCACTGACAAAGAAGGCAGAGGCGTATAAGCAGTTCAATGATGCAGCTATTGCACAAATGGTTATTGAGAGACTGCCGGAGATTGCATCTGCTATTGCACAGCCGCTTTCTAAGACGGAGAAGATCGTCATGATCGGCGATTCGGGTGCTTCCAAGATAACAAAGGATGTAACCAATATTCTTGCCCAGCTTCCCGAAACAGTCAAAGGACTGACAGGAATCGACATTACAAACATACTCAAAAACTATGCCGCTGTAAAGGAAGATACAAAACCGGAAGGTGCAGAAAATATAAAAGCATAAAAATTATCAAATAATATTAAAATATATGCTTTTTTGGCGAAATATAGTATAATGATATGGGGCAGTCATGAGCAGGCTGAAAGCTAGGCTTAAAGCAGGCTGTCCCATTAGTAAAGCTTGATCTTTACAAGCACTGCCGAAAGGATGCTGATTGCATTGACTTCCAGGAACAAGGTGGAGCTGAGAATAGCAGGCAAAGATTATACTGTAGTTGGAGTGGAACCGGAAGAGTATATCCAGAGAGTCGGGCACTACATCGACAGAAAAATGACGGATGTTATGAGGGCCAGTAATAGTCTGAGCACGTCATTAGCTGCTGTTCTGACGGCTATCAATGTTGGTGATGATTTATTCAAGAGCCGCGAGAGCGAGTTCAACATAAAAAAGGAACTGAAAAAGGCTATGGAGGAGTTGCAAAGCCTCAGAGAGGACAAACAGCGCCTGATGCAGGAAAACTCGTCCTTGAGTGGTTTGAATACAAACCTCAAGCTGGAGCTTGCAAAAAGAGAAGCTGAGCTTGGCGAGGTTCGCAATTCGTTGAATAAAGCAGAAAAAACAAGAGAGTAACAACTAAAACGTCAATGTGATCGCTTCGCAGGGCAATGCCCTTTGCGGAGCGATTTTGATTAATAGCCATTTGCGAAGCAAATCCGGCTAAAATCTTAGGGGCTGGTCGATGGACCTGAGATTTTGATTTATAGCATGGTCGAAACTTGCTAAGACTATTGAATAATAAAGACTGAAAAATGGAGTAATAATGAATAAGCAAATTGAACTGCTGGCTCCGGCAGGAAGCCGTGATGCTTTGCATGCTGCTGTGGAAAACGGTGCAGATGCTATATATCTTGGTGGAAAGCTTTTTAGTGCCAGAGCACAAGCGGACAACTTTGATATTGAGATACTGAAGGAAGAGCTGCAGTATGCACATGCAAGGGGCGCAAACATTTATCTGACAATGAACACATTGCTATCTGACTCAGAGATGGAGCAGGCACTGGAATTTGCAGTGCAGGCTTACAGTGCGGGTATTGACGGAATTATTGTGCAGGATATTGGACTGGCTGCAGCATTGCGCCGTATCATGCCGGACATGCCGCTCCACGCCAGTACGCAGATGACTGTATATGATCTTGCCGGAGTGCAGTATCTTGAAGATATGGGATTTAGCAGAGTTGTTTTAGCGAGAGAATTGTCTTTGCAGGAGGCGTCGGAAATTTCACGGAACACACACCTTGAAGTGGAGGCGTTTATCCACGGTGCTCTATGTGTATGCTACTCGGGGCAATGCTTGATGAGCAGCATGATCGGCGGCAGGAGCGGGAATCGCGGCAAATGTGCGCAGCCCTGCAGATTGCCATATGAGCTGGTTGGTGTTGGATCAGACCGGGCTTATATACAGAATGCCCGTCCACAGTATACTCGTCCACAGCATGCCCGGTACCTGTTAAGCCCGAAGGATATCTGTTCTTTGGATTTCATTGGGGATATCGTAGCTTCTGGAATCCATTCTCTAAAGATTGAGGGCAGGATGAAGAGCCCGGAATATGTTGCCACGGTGGTGCGTATATACAGAAAATATATCGATATGGCAATGAAACGGATGAGCATGGGAGAACCTGTTCAGCCGGAAATTGATAAAGCAGACAGACATGACCTATTGCAGATTTTCAATAGAGGCGGATTTTCTGAAGGTTATATGAAGGGAAAAACCGGAGCCGATATGATGAGCTGTGAGAAGCCGAACAACAGCGGAATCTATCTGGGAAAAGCTGCAGCGTATGACAGTTATACACAGATGCTCAGTATCAGGCTGGAAGACAGGCTTTCTGCCGGCGATGGCATCGAGGTCTGGACAGGCAGTTCTGACAGTCCGGGTGGAACGGTCACAGTAATTAAAAAGGGAAAGCTGGATCTGAATACGGCTGAAAAAGGTGACCTTGTCAACATTGGACATATCAGGGGAAGGGTCACGCCTGGTGATGGAGTTTACAAGACGACAGACATCGAACTGAACAAATCAGCCCGCGAATCATTTGCCGGTAAGAACACCAAGCGGATCGATATTATGGGGCAGGTCACACTAAAATCCGGACAACCACTCAAGCTTAGCGTTTACGATTGCAGCGGGAATAGTTCGGAAGCAATTGGGACATTGCTTCCTGAGAATGCAATAAACAGGCCATTAACGCCGGAACGGCTAAAGGAACAACTGGGCAAAACAGGAGCGACTCCATTTACATTTAGTGATCTTAAGGTGAATATCGAAAGTGGTCTGTCCATTCCTGTCAGTGAAATTAATGAAGTGCGCAGGCAGGCTTTGAACAGCCTGCATAATGCAAGAGCCGATAAGTACCCGGAGCGGCGAAACGATGACGGCATTACTGCACGGTTGGGCGAATTGTTCCACAAGCCCGGCGATATGCCGCCCGATACAATGACTCAGCAGGTATATACTCAAAAAGTATCATTAAAAGCTGACCAGCCTGTAATTTCTCTCTACTATTATAAGTGGGATCGGAGCACTAAACTCACGGATCTTGGTGCAGACAGAATTTATCTGCCCTTTACGGCATTTGATAGGCCTGAGTTCGTAGATGCAGTATCTTCACTTAGAAAAGAGGGAGTAGAGCTATTCGGCTGGGTCCCATCTGTCACCAGAGGTAATTATGAGAGGCTCATCAGGAGATTCTCTGTCAAGTCGGGTATATCCGTAAACTCTGTGTTTGATGGAATCCTCGCTGGGAATATCGGTACATTTTCGAAGTTCCGGGATATGGGTGTACGATTGGCCGGAGATATTTCATTGAACCTGTACAACGCATTGTCTGTGCGTGAAGCTGCGAAGCTTGGCTTAGAGAGTACAGCGCTTTCGGTGGAAATGACACTCAAGCAGATATATCGTCTGTCATCAGATCCATCATCCGGACTGTCAGCTAACGCTTCATCCCGTCCGGCTTTGGAAGCAGCTGTGTATGGCAGATTACCGCTCATGATCAGCGAGTATTGTCCTGTTGGCTGTACAGAAGGAGGGTTTAGTGCCTCTTCCAAGTGCAGCGGCTGCTGCAGCAAGGGGGAGTATCTGTTGAAGGATAGACTTGGGATTGAGTTCCCTGTACTCAGTGACAATGTAGATTGCAGGAGTACTATTTTAAATTCAAACGTGCTTTTTATACCTGACGGAGCGAAAAGTCTCAGACAGGCTGGAGTTGATATCTTCAGATTATATATCCTGGACGAGAGGCCGGAGGACGTAAAAGAGCTGGTGCGGCTGTTCAGGGCATCTATAATTGGCAGCAATACTGATATAGAGGCTCACAATGAGCTTGTTGAGCGTATCAAAGCGACCGGCTTCACGAAAGGACATTATTATAGGGGAGTATAACGAGGCAACGAAGATATCAAAATTTTATTTGAACCGAGGCATTATAAGGAGGATTGGATGAATAATACTATTGATGTTTACATTAAGGTTGAGGGAGAGGGAAAAGTCCCGCAATATGCTTCAAGCAATGCAGCCGGCTGTGATTTGTATGCTACTGAGGATATGGCAATCAGGCCGGGTGAGACGAAAGTTATGCCGCTTGATTTCAACATGGCCATTGGCACACAGTATGAAGCGCAAATCAGACCAAGGAGCGGGCTGTCTCTAAAGACAGAGCTTCGCATTCCAAATGGACCGGGTACTATTGACAGTGATTATCGTGATACGGTAGGAGTACTGATGCAGAACACCTTTAATATCGCTAATCTGCCCTGGCAGATCAGCCAGAAACCTCAGCTTCTGGAAGACCTGTATCGTAACTATAAAGAAATCAGTCTATCCGAGTATATGGCGTCCACGCATGGATCAGGAGCCTTTGCGATGCAGATCCTTGAGCAAACAATCTATATTGATGATCTGGGAAACCCCTATGGCACGATATATATAAAAAAAGGCGATAGAATCGCTCAAATGGTCTTTTGTGAATATAAGAGAGCAAACTTCATAAACCATCCCGATCCGCGAAAAATAGGCGAGGACAGGGGCGGCGGCTTTGGACACACAGGCTGATCATATCCATCTGCGGTATCTGTTATAGCTTTTATCGGCATATCTTCTTGTGTCTGTCGGGATGGAGACGATTTTCTCAAGCATTTCTTTGTCTGAGATCCGCTTAAATGCTTTCTGCATTAGCTGTTGAAAGCTTTTTCCATCCTTTGGGAAAGTAACATAAACAGGGTAAATATATCCGTTTAGATCAATATTCATTTTACTGAACTCTAAGTCCATGCTTTTCTTTATTTTTTCGGACACCAATTGGGCGCCGACCTCGTCAGTGCAGGGAAGAACAATGAGGATATCCCTGTTTTGGTTCAATACGATCGTATCCGTTTCGCGAAGGGCATCTCTTGCGTTCCTGACTGCCATTGTAAAAACTGATGTTTTATAATCGTCGGTGATACTTTGCCCACTCTCCGCCTTCGAACCCAATTGAAGTGTTGTGATCAGTATCAGAGACAGTGGAGCGCCGCTGCGTCCGGAGAACTTGATCTCCCTCTGTACATAGCTGTCGAACGACATGCTGATATTACTGATTTTTTCTGTATTGTAAAAAAATGAATCTTCAGTGGGGAGAATACTTCTGATTGAGTTTTCAAGCCTTTTCACCTGGTAGGGTTTCACAATATAATCATTTACAGAATATTTTAAAGCTTCCTGTTTAAGCTCCGGCCTATCTGATTGTGACATAACTATAACAGGAACATTTCCACCTTCTAAGTTTTTGATGCTGTTTAGCGCAACAAATCCATCTGCTTCTGTGGGAAATGCCAAATCCATAATAACCAGTTTCAAATCTTCGATGTTTGGATCCAAAAGCTTGAATTGGTTGATGTCTCCAACTTCGATGATATTGAAGCGGCCTGCTTTTTCTATGATATGACGGATCTTTTGCCGTTCATATGCTGAATAATCCATTACAAGTATTACGCCATCCATGGCTGACACCTCTTTTGCAGATACATTTGCGTTTAGTTGATAATATAGCTTTACATTATTATATCGACAAATAAGTAAAAATAGTTAACCTGATGATTATGACAGAAGCATCAAACAGGGGCATCTGCGATCAATAGCTGATGCCCCTGCATTTGTATTATTTGATTAGACGGACTTAATTAGCGGTACAGAGGACCGTATTGCTTACATGCTCTGTAATCAGCACTCTCAAGATCTTTTGTTCCGAATGCCGCCCATGAGTGAGGTCTGTAAATATCATCATTACCTACGTTGTGAAGTGAAACAGGTATGCGCAGCATCGAGGCCAGTGTGATAAGGTCTTTTCCGATATGACCGTAAGCGAATGCTCCATGGTTTGCGCCCCAATTAGCCATAACTGAATAAACGTCCCTGAAAGCACCCTCACCGGTCAAACGAGGTGCAAACCACGTTGTTGGCCAAGTTCTATCTGTGCGGTCATCTAGCGTTTTATGGACATCTTCATCAAGTGTAACGGTGTTGCCCTCAGCAATCTGTAGTACAGGCCCGATTCCATCGACCAGATTCATACGAACCAGAGTCACAGGCATTTCGCACTGTGTTCTGAAGTGGGATGAAAAGCCGCCGCCCCTGAAATATTCGACATTTGCACTCGGCCAATCCACGACGTCGAGAATGCTTCTTATGTCACTCTCCTCCATATCCCACCAGGCTTTCATACAGCCGTTGCCTGACTTGTCCTTCGCCATACCGCAGGCATCAAGTGCAGCCGCACCTGAATTGATTAAATGGATAAAACCGTTCTTAGCAAGACCTGTAAGTTTTTTGCCGGTCACGCGTTCCACCGCTTCAGGACTCCAGTAGGTACGTATGTCTGCGAACACACTTGCACTACAGGTAAGCAGCTTTGTTAGAAGCATTGCCGTACCGTTAAGCCCATCATTTTCGGTCGCCAGAACAAGAGGTTCCTTTTTACCATTCCAGTCAAAGGAGGAATTCAGAATCGCTTCAGAAAAGTCAGCATTTGGAAGCCAGTCCGTCCACATCCTCTGCCCCTGAAAACCGCCGACAATGGCATTCCTGCCTAGTGCTTCCTCATGCCAACCCATATCGGCAAGCTTACTGTTTCCCAAAAAGATATCGCGTATAATGAGTGTCATTTTCACAATAAATTCCCATTCATTCTTTACAACCTTCGACCTGGTGATTATTTCAGGAAGTACCTTCCCCTCACTGACGTCTATTCCCGGTCTGCAGTTTTCTTTGACCCATTTAAGAGCTGTCTCGTACTCATCATGGTCATAAATCTCCAGTGTAATACGACGAAGAATCTCAGTCATATCCACCCACTCGGCACGAATACCCAGATATTTCTGGAAAAAGTTCATATCGCAGTAGGAGCCTGAAATACCCATAGATACAGAACCCAAGCCTACATAGGCTTTGTTGCGCATCTGGCCGACGGTAACAGCGCAGCGGGCGAAACGAAGCAGTTTTTCCTCCACATCTGCCGGAATTGAGGTGTCACCCATGTCCTGAACATCATGGCCATATATAGAAAATGCCGGAAGCCCTCTCTGGGCATGGGCTGCCATAACTGCAGCCAGATAGACTGCGCCCGGACGTTCAGTACCATTGAAGCCCCATACAGCTTTGATAGTGAGAGGATCCAGATCCATGGTCTCACTTCCGTAGCACCAGCAGGGAGTTACGGTAAGTGTGGCGCATACATTCTCCTGCGCAAATTTTTCTGCACATCTTGCAGCTTCTGCGCCTCCGCCTATAGTGGTATCTGCAATGATACATTCTACCGCTGTTCCGTCTGCATAGCGAACATGCTCGCTGATAAGCCTTGCAGCAGCGTTTGCCATATCCATTGTCTGCACTTCAAGCGATTCGCGGACACCACCCCAACGCCCGTCTATTACAGGTCTTATACCTATTTTTGGATAACCCATATCTGCCTCCTTCTGTATATAAAATTTCTCCTTTCAGTATAGCAAAATAAACGCTATAATGGAACGTAAGATTGAAAACTTGTTGCTGTTGAATTATACTATTTCAAAGTTTTTGATGCTTGATGGGGGAACTGATATTGAAGTCAATTTTACATAAATTTAAGCTCTTAATGAATCATATTTTTGAGTCCAAGACGGACTTGCTGGTTGCTGTAGTAATTCTGTTCTTTGTTCTGGCAAGCACGCTGAAGATCTCCTTATTCAATCATATTCTGGTGCAGGGCTCTGACAGATGGTCGCTGCGATTTAAAATTCTGACCACACTGCTGGTAGTAATTATTGTGTATCCCATTCTATTCAGGTTTAAATCGAAAACCCTATTTATTTTGTTTTATGTTCTACAGACGTTATACATTATTGTGAACCTTTCATATTACCTGTATTTCGGCCAATACCTTCATTTGGTGCAGTTTATCTCGAATTTTTATGAGGGTTCTATTGCAGTGCTGAATTCATCTTCACCGAAGGATCCTGTGATTTTGATAGCATTTATTGACCTTCCGTTTTTCATTCTCCTCGCAATCACTTATGCCAGTGCAAACAGACTGAGACAGAAGTTAAGGGTCGGAATCAATATTGTTGTGATTATTGCACTACTTATTACAGCATTTACACAAATTGGTCATTATAAAGACGGCAGCTTTATCACACAAATTGCAGGCAGCATACGTATAGGCGAATCACATATTGTAGAAAGATACGGGACGCTAATAAATAATTTTGTGTCTATGTACAACCAGGAGGATATGCAAGGATACATTAATAGCTTCACATACGGGAAAGATATTTCTAATAAAAATGAATCTGCAGAAAAGGCAGATATATTCATTATTCAGGTAGAAGCTCTGGAATCGACTATTGTGCGCGAAATGCACGCAGGAAGCTATGTCATGCCCTATCTAAACTCATTGACAAAGCAAAGTGTTTACTACCCGTATATGTTAAGCTACCATTTCGGCGGTGGAACATCGGACTGCGAATTCTCCATTATAAATAGCATCGAACCGCTTGAAAGATATCCGTCCATTAAGCTTACAGGATATAATTATCCAAACTCATTTATAAAACAGCTAAATGCAGCTTCATATGAAGCAGTTGCCTTTCATGGCAATATTGGCAGATACTATAACCGGGATTTGGCATTCCATGGTTTCGGCTTCAAAGATTTTTATGATATTGCTGAGATGAATATGAAAGATGTTGGGTGGGGTGCTCCTGATGACAAGGTTTTCAAATTCGCGCTGGATAAATCCTCGGAGATTTCAGGACCTGTTTTGTCCTATGTAATAACAATGACAAGCCACGGGCCATTCACAAATGCCTCCAATTATTATAGTAATAGCTTATTCGATGATATTAGTAACAAACAGCAAAAAGATTATTATAATTCAATGTCCTATGTGGATCGAAGTATTCAGGAATATATACAGAACATCAGAGAACGATACGATAATGCCTATATCTTCATTTTTGGTGACCATACGTCAAAAATTGAGACTGAGACATATAAGCAAGCCTTTATGATGATTGAAAATAAAACTTATGAATTTGTCCCGCTGTTTATATTAACACCGGACGACAAGAATTATTTTGAAGAAAAAAATGTTGCATCACTGTTGGATTTGGCGCCAACTATATTAAATGCATCCGGGGTTTCGTACAGTATTAAGACAGATGGTGGGGATTTGCTGGATCCCGCACAAAATAAGGGGATGATACCCCATAGGGGCTTGGAATGGGATAGGGCTGATTTGTATAAACGTATAGAGAGAATAATATTAAAATAATGAGAGACAATAAATACAAATATTGGACGAATAAGGGTGGTGGCAGAAATAGAAAGAGAATCATTCATTTTGCATAAATCCTGTTAATAAACAGTCTGGAAATAACCTTTCAAACATTTATACAAGTTGAATAAAATTTGTATATGCGGTATCATAATAGTAGAATAACGGTAACGTTTCAAGAAGCATTTGAGACGCCCGGGTGAAAGGAAGGGATCTTATTATGTTAGTCAGAAGCTGCGCAGGGGGCATTGTCTTCTGCGGGACAAAAGTATTTATCCTGAGGAATGAGAAGGATGAATGGGTTTTCCCGAAGGGTGTAGTGAGAAGTGGCGAATTGCCAAACGAAGTAGCACTCAGAAGAGTTAAAGAAGAAGGCGACATTGCGTCGGAGATTATTTCTACAGCAGGGAATACTAATTATGAGTTTTTTTCCGTAACACGTCAGAAACCAGTCTGCAATAAAATTATTTGGTACATCATGAAATCAAACAATCTTTATTACAAAGTCAATGATCAGGAAAAATTTATGGATGCGGGGTATTTTGAAATTGAGGAAGCCATGAAGCTGGTTACTTACAGCCAGGATAAGGCTCTTTTGAATCTGTCATACAGAATGTACAAAGAAATTACCTCGTTAGCCGTTTAGGATATATCGAGGAGAGCATTCAGCAGTATCGAAATTATTATTAATTTATTGTAGAATAGATGATAGCAGAAAAGTTTGCTATCATTTATTTTTTATGGCCATTTGCGAAGCAAATCAGGCGATATTAGCACCATGAAAGATGGAGGCAGTTTATGCACAAGGAGTATTTGACTGTTTCAAATGAAGCCGCAGCAGAGCTGGAGGAGAAAAAGTCCAGGTTCATTGCAACTGTAAAGCCTGTAGCTTCAGAGGATGAAGCTCATGAATTTATTAGTGGGCTCAAAACCAGGTACTGGAATGCAACGCACAATGTTTATGCATACTATATATGTGATAATCAAGAACTACAAAAGTTCAGCGATGACGGAGAACCTTCAGGAACCGCCGGCATGCCTGTGCTTGAAGCTATAAAGAAGCTTGGCGTACAAAATGTTGCAGTTGTCGTCACCCGCTATTTCGGCGGAACACTGCTGGGAGCGGCCGGGCTGGTTCGGGCATATGGGAAAAGCGCTGCATTTGGGATTGAAGCTGCCGGAATCATCAGGAAACGGCTGTGTGCGGAAGTGCGGATCATGATGGACTATACACTGCTAGGTAAGGTGCAAGCCCTGACGGCATCCAAAGGTTACAGGGTTAAGGATACGATATATTCACAGGATGTGGACATGATTTTGTACATACCTGTGGATGAACTAGATGATTTCTCCGTTCTGATCATTGATGCGACGAATGCAAAGGCATTGATTGATATAGGCGATAAGTCATATATTACAGAAGGAGTGTGATCTGAATCCATGCTTGAAGAGGAAATGTTGAAGAAAAAGCGTTGGGCAGTTGTTGGTGCCAATGAAGACCGTGAAAAATATGGGAATATGATTTTGAGGAAGTTACATTCAAGAGGTTATACAGTTTATCCGGTGAATCCTAAATATGAGCAGCTGGAAGAAATCCAGTGTTACAAGGATTTGAGTTCGATTCCCGAAAAGCCGGAGGTTATTGATATGGTTGTTTCTCCTAAGAGGGGCAGACCTATCCTGGAGGAGGCTGTACGACTGGGAATCAGTAACATCTGGTTTCAGCCGGGCACCTATGACGATGAACTCCTTGATTTTGCCTCGTCCAATGGGCTGACTTATGTGCTGGCCTGCGTATTGGTAGCCCTCCGCTGATAGAGCGGAGGATGGTTGCAGTATTATCTAGGTTGTCAGGGTAGGGAGAGTTGAAAACTCCAACTTTGCAGCTTCTGTAATACTGTTGCTCAATTCATCTTCTGTAAATTCCTCAACGTTGGAATCAGCAAGCCGTATGGGCAGATCTATTATAAATTCAGTACCTTTTCCGCCTCCACTCCTTATATTAATGTTTCCTTTATGAAGGTCAACAAATTTCCTTACCAGAGAGAGGCCGATTCCACTTCCCTTGTTTTCAGCACGGGACGAATTGCCTGCCTGCATGAATCGGTCAAAAACATCTTTTTGTTTTTCTGCAGGGATGCCAATGCCTGTATCTAGCACGGAGATGAAGGCTCTTCCCTTGCTCGGATAAGAACTGACACCCACGACCCCACCCGGTCTAGTATATTTTATGGCATTTGACAGAAGGTTTAACATGATCCGTTCTATTTTTTCAATATCGACAGCAATAATAATTTTTTTCGGGGAAGGATTATAGTACAAATCAAGCTGCTTTTCTTCGGCATAAGGCTTTACAGACAGGACGATTTCTTCCAGCAACTGATCCAGATCACAATTGGCAAGGTGCAGCAATTGATAACCAGCTTCCACCTTTGTCAAGTCCAGCATATTGTGAGTGAGACGAAGCAACCTGTTGCAATTACACCTAATGACCCTGATATTCCTCTCCACCCTGTCAGTGACCTCGTTCTGTTTGCTATCTATATGAAACCTGCAATTCATCTCCAGCAGCTGGATGGCACCGAGAATAACACTTAACGGGGTTTTCATCTCATGAACCATATTTGAATAAAACTCGGTATTCTTTTCGATGTTTTTTTGAAGAACATTAATCTGATCTATTAATATTTTCTCATTAATTATGGATTGCCTGCGAAGGCGAAAAATAACCGTACATACAGCCAATAACAATATAATCGATATACTGGCGATTAGTAAATAATCCTCTGTCATGACAAGCCCGCCCTTTATCTTTTTTGCCGTATATGCTATGATATATGTGCAAAATTATTATACGGAATGATTAGTTGAATGTAAACATATTTTCCGAATTATGGAAATAAAGTTTAATATATTGGAGGTAAATATATGTCGGGCCATTCAAAATGGGCAAATATCAAAATCAAAAAAGGAAAATCGGATGCGCAAAGGGGTAAGGCTTTTACAAAGCTGGGAAGGGAAATCGCCATTGCAGTTAAGCAGGGAGGCGCAAACCCGGATGCCAACTCCAGACTGAAGGACGTTATTGCAAAAGCGAAGGCTGCAAATATGCCTAACGACAACATATTCAGAAGTATTAAGAAGGCTGCCGGCGAGGGTGATGGCGATAATTATGAAGAAATAACATATGAAGGCTATGGACCGGGCGGAGTTGCAGTTATCGTTGAAGCGGCGACGGACAATCGTAACAGAACAGCAGGGGACATCAGGCATTTCTTTGATAAATTCGGCGGCAATCTCGGACAAACAGGCAGTGTATCATTTATGTTCAATAGGAAAGGCGTCATACTGATTGAGAAAAAAGATAATATCACAGAGGACGACCTTATGATGGAGGCTCTTGAGGCCGGAGCAGAAGATGTTTCAGCGGAAGACGAATATTTTGAAATTCTCACCGAAGCAAACGACTTCTCCAGGGTAAGAGAAGCATTGGAAGCAAAGAATTACGAGTTCCTTGAAGCGGAAGTTTCTATGATCCCTGTGACAGTGACAAAGCTCACTGACGCAAAGCAGATCGAGCAGATAGACCGCCTGATCGAAAACCTTGAAGACATGGACGACGTCCAGAACGTCTACCACAACTGGGAGCAGGAAGAGGAGTAGACTGTGGGGGTATAAACCATCAGCCCGCAGCATGGCTTCGCGCTGATGACTGCGTTTTTGATTGCTCTTGATATTGCCTCGCCTGCCATTGTGCCTGTCATGCTCACGTCGCCATGGATCTCATTTGTCGCCATGGCGAATATTGTATCCCCATCATACATTGTATGAACCGGATTGATAGACCGGGCAAAGCCATTATGTGCCATTGATGCCACCTTGTTTGCTCCTGCTTTTGTGAGGATGGCATTTGTGGCTACAACAGCTATGGTCGTATTCCGCATTGGAAAACCGACAGGTTTGAGCTGTTCCTTCATGATGGAATATGTATTCAGCATTTCATTTTTTTCGTAGTCATAGACTCCGGCGAGCTGCTTTCCGGTTTCATAGTCGAAGATATCACCGAAGCTGTTTACGGCGACTATAGCGGACACAACAAGGTCTCCGGCTCTGACCGTCGCACTTCCAAGACCTGATTTCATAGCATGGGCAGGTCCCAGTATTTTTCCGACGGTAGCTCCCATTCCGCATCCGATATTTCCCTGTCTTCTCTCTTCAGAGGTTGCACTTTTTGCTGCATTATACCCCATTTTAAGATCCGGCCGAATTCTAGAATCGCCGATATTCAGATCAAAAATTACTGCGGATGCTACGATTGGTACTTTTGTGGTACCTGTATCAAAACCTACATTATTCTCCTCAAGATAGTTCATAACTCCCGAAGCGGCTTCAAGTCCAAAAGCACTGCCTCCCGATAATACAACCGCATGTATTCTGTCTACCAAATTCTCAGGCTTTAGCAGGTCCGTCTCACGAGTGCCGGGTGCTGAACCACGCACATCCACTCCTCCGGTAGCGCCTTTTTCACAAATAACCGCGGTACAGCCTGTCATTCCTGCTTCTGACTGACTGTGCCCTACTTTTATTCCGCTGATATCAGTAATATAACCGGGATACATTTAGCGATCACCTCATTTACTTCTGAATTATGAACAACTTACCTGGTAACAATTGTGAACACCTATACTAACTTAATTATGGACGACTTATCCAAAATAAACAAGAGCAAATTGCGATGCCTCAAGAGACAGGTGAATTGGGAGGTGTAGTTAGCATTAGAAAAGGTCGTTAAAAGATGCCGATGCTATGTACAAAATTTGGAGTTTGGGACAAATAAACAAGGTATTTCCGAATTATGTTCACCATTTTAGCACAAAAATATGAAAAAATACTTAAATTCAGTCCCCTAATCAAAAATTTGTACAGTGAGACCAACTTGGCTTCAAAGTCACTCGTAAATGCTTAGATTGAAAGAAGCATAAGAAAAGGCACATCGCAAATAGCTCAAGAAGGTTTTTGCTTGAAATTCTACATCACATAGGATTATAATATATACCAAGCCAACATCTATCATGAGTTGGACTAGATAGGGGAAGAAAAATGTATTTTTTTCGACCGGTATCTAAAATATAGAACTGGAGCGGAGGTTTAATTATGTTAAAAAGTAAGAGATTCAACACAAGGAAAATGGCAGTTGTCGGACTATTGGGAGGTATATCCATAGTTATGGGAATGACGCCGATAGGGTTTATCCCGGTCGGACCGACAAAGGCGACCATCATGCACATCCCGGTAATCATAGGCGCAATTCTGGAGGGGCCTGTAGCGGGCGCGATTATTGGCTTAATATTTGGAATTTTCAGTATCTTCCAGGCAATCTTTATGCCCACACCTGTATCATTCGCTTTCTTAAATCCATTAGTTTCAGTTATCCCTAGGGTGCTAATAGGCATTACATCCTATTTTGTCTATAAGGGCTTGAGCAAGCTTGGCAGCAACAAAACGCATGTATTGCTCAATGCAATATGGATAGCAATTATAGGTTATCTGGGATATGGTATCTATGACATCGTTATTAATGCTAAAAGTGGATGGCTGATTGCAATGAATATAGTATTGATCATTCTGACGCTAATCATTGCCTATTTCACAAACAGAGGTAAAATGAACAAACCGATGGAAATTGTAGTCTCATCGGTTGTGGGAACAATGACCAATACAGGGCTGGTTTTGGGCATGATTTACCTGTTATATGCAGAAAGCTTTGTAAAGGCTCTTGGGTTAGATGCCGAGCTTGCGGGAAAAATTATCTTCGGGATCGGTGTAACAAACGGTATACCGGAGTCCATCATTGCAGTTCTAATCGTTACAAGCGTAGTTAGTGCGATAAAAAAGAGCAGAACTTCATGAGAACCAATCGTCTTCTGCTGAGTATATGCTTTTTCTTCGCATCCTGATGACCCGGTCTAGATCTGAAAGGTCATCAATCCTAAACTTTTCGGAACATTTGCGGCATACAGACCGGCTGCCTCTGTATCCCGGATGTATACTGACTGCTTTGTGTATCTTGATAAATGGCCTTAATTTCTTCCTGTGACAACATGAGCACAAGGGGAAAAGGTCAGGAATGAAAAGCACAAAAAGCAGGAAAACCGCAAGGCCGGTGAAGAATAATATAATGTGCACAAAATCGCCCCCTTTTTAAAGGTATTCAGCTGGGGCTGATTTATGCAGGAGTACTGCGCATAGAAAAGTACATCCAAAAGCACAAGGGCTGCCGAAGAATCGACAGCCCTTGTGCTTTTCTGGAATTTGGTGAATCCCTATCATCCACACAGTTTACTTCTTTTCAATCTGATAAGTGTTGCCGGTATAAGCTTCAAATACTTTCTTAACAATGTTGCCGCCTATTTTACCAGCATCTCTCGAAGCGAGGTCGCCATTATAACCCTGCTTAAGGTTTACACCTACCTGGTTGGCAATTTCATACTTCATGTTTTCAAATGATGTCTTACTTCTGTTGTTTGCCATTATAGTTCCCTCCTCGTATTATATTCAACGCTGTATTGATATTGCAGCGTATTCTTATGGTTTGTAAAAAAGGGCCGATTTATTACGGTAATTAATGCTAACATATCTACTCTCTAGCATTTGCGGGGTTCTCTCTGAATAAAAGTGTAATGGAGTACAGGCCGGCAATACCTACAAGAGCAAAGATAATCCTGCTGAATACAGATATAGTACCACGGAATAAATTGTCGCCAAATATCATTGTCACAATATCATAATCAGCGATACCAACCAAAAGCCAATTCAAAGCTCCTATGATTACAAGTACCAGTGCAAGTCTGTCCAGTGGGGTTCTATTCATTGTAACATCTCCTTTTTTTTATTAGTGAACTTATTATTGCCGTCAGGAATGCAAATTCATTCATCTGCTGCCTTACAGATTTCAGCAGACTTTCCTTTGTCAAGCTTTCCTTCAAAATAAACACAATCTGTTTTGACCAACAATACATTGGAAATAGCATCTTCCTGCATACATTTACCATCTATTTGATGCTTGCATTTTGAGGAGCAGTTGATAGTTGTCATAATCGTCCCTTCGCTAAACATACTATCTTGATTATTTATTCTTTCAAAAATTTTTATAAACATACCTTCGGCAAATATGTATAAAAAACCAAAAGGCTGGCAGCTTAAAGCTACCGGCCTTTTATTTAAATAACTGTCGTCAGCCGCGGCAAACGTCAGTTAGTATTGGTTTAATTCGGCTATTTTTTCACATATTACATGAATGTCATATGAAGATTCCCTTGTATATTATGTATAACAAGCTTGTTTTGTGTCCATTTCGTCGCAAAAGCCTTTGTTGACAAAAGTAAATTTGGAATAGTAAAGTGATGAAGGGAGGTTCTGTTAAATGTTATTCACAGCAAATCCGAATCTGCCGGACAGACCGGTTTCTTTGGCGGTTGTTGACAGCCGTATCAGTGATGTATCGGCATACGAACTGGAGAGTCTTGGTATAAAAATACTGAGAGTGCCTGCCCATCCGTTTTTATACGATGCAGTCTGCTGCCACCCGGATATGCTGCTGCACCATATCGGCGCAGACATAATCGTTCATGCGCCCGGAACAGATAAAGGACTACTGGATGCACTCTGCTCCTATGGCTTCACTGTGATGCAGGGAGAGAAATCATTGACCGGAACCTACCCCGGCGACATTGCATATAATGTAGCCAGAGTTGGCAGATATTACTTTCACAACCTGCGGCATACCGATCCGGTGATAGTGCAGCAGCTGCACAGTCAGGGCATAGAGCCTGTTCATATTGAGCAGGGTTACGCCAAATGTTCCATTCTTCCTGTGGATGAAGGATCCATCATCACTACAGATGCAGGTATTGCAAAAGTTGCAAAAAGCAAGGGGCTTGATGTTCTGCTGATGGAATGCGGGGACTCGATCAGACTGCCCGGATTGAATGCCGGCTTCATAGGTGGCTCCTGTGCCATGATTTCAAATTCTGTCTGTGCACTGAATGGCGCCGTTCAAAGGCTTGCCGACAAAGACAGATTTATTTCATTTCTAACAAAAAAACAAATTGATATTAAAGAACTATCTAATGACGATGTTACAGATATTGGTTCCATTCTTCAATTGAAGGTTTATCCATGCGGTAACTAACTCGATGTTTCCACATATAATAAAATAGATAAGGCTGATATTGCGGCAAAAACAGGTATATTTGCGGGTACCGTGGGATAATTTGCATGTATTCTGTGCTGCATACAACATTTTATGAAGACGCATACTAGCACTTGAAGGGATGTGAAGTTGATGCAGTTTCTTTGCATCGGCGTGAACGGCAGCGCTGACGAGGTAATGCAGAATATTAAGGATGAACTCCGGCAACTGAAGAACAAAAAGATTAGCTACACAATCAATGAGATCAATTCTGATGGATCGACTTCAATTATATGTACAGTGAACGATGGCAGATTTTATCGTGAAAAATCCATGGAAGCGTACAAAGTTCTCAAGACATATATTTCCAATGCGTTGGCCGACTATATTATCAGGCAGTATGAGGAAAGACTCTTGACCAGGATAATCAACGGAAACTTTTGCTACTTTAATGCTGTGGAGAAAAAGGAAATATTAAGCCGTTCTCTAAATATTATCAGAAATGAAGACAAAACATTTATAAACAGTTTATTTCAGATCAGGAGAAGAAATGTGATTATCAGGCGTCTGATGGATTACTTCGACAACTCAAACAACATTATTCTGGACGGGTTTGTAAACTTCAGGCTCAAGGAATATATCAAAGATCTGGAGGATGTTGTCGATAAAGCGGTGGACGACTTCCTGACGGATCGGGAATATAAGGAATTCATTAGATTACTGAGATATTTTGTCGATATTCAGGAGCCCAAAATTGATACTGTACATGTAATTGTCAGCTATGACAACAGATATATACTGATGGACGGATCGAAGAAAGAAATCACAAATGAATGTATTGCGGAGTATGTAAATGAGATCTCCGGTGGAGAAATCAATTACGATGATTTGCTGGTAAGCTCATTGATTACATTTGCACCAAGAAAAATCGTTATTCATAATAGTACAGGTCAATTCCATAACAAGGAGTTGATGGAGACAATCAAGAATGTTTTTTCAGGAAGGGTTATTCTTTGTCAGGGCTGTGATATGTGTTCACTGAAGCTTTCCAAGAGTGAAACAAAGAAATGATTGCGTACATCAGCAAAATCTGGCATTTTCGGTCAATTGATAAGGTAAATTCCACTTTGCAAAAGTAAAATCCACAGGAACACGTATCGTAGATGGTATCTGCGTTTATTCGGTTTAAAAAAGGTTTATAATTAGTGATTTCTGAGTACTAATAGGT
>JAEYRF010000003.1 GCA_023409615.1 Bacillota bacterium
TATTTCAGTTTTGTCGAATGTTATTCTGCAAAGTAAGTGTAAACTTTGGAAGCGCCGTATACCGAACGGTACGTACGGTGCTGTGGGAGGTCGGCTACTCAATTAATGGGTAGCCTCCTACCCGATCTTTATTGATCAAAAGGTACCACCTCAAACTATTCTTTGAGGCAGTACCTTTTTTGGTGACCCATAGGGGACTCGACGCGCCGCCTCGCTGCGCTCTACGCTCGGATTATTAGCTCCCCGATTATCCTCGCGCACTCGCCGGAAAATACTATGTATTTTCCTGTTGGCTCGTGCCCTCTCGGGTCCGAGTCCCCCTGATACTAAGACATAAAAAAGGTACCACCTCAAACTATTCTTTGAGGCAGTACCTTTTTTGGTGACCCATAGGGGACTCGAACCCCTGTTTCCGCCGTGAGAGGGCGGTGTCTTAACCGCTTGACCAATGGGCCGTTTCTGCAAGAGTTATTATAACACGAGCGGCCGACCATTTCAATAGTTAATTCTGTATTCTGCAAATGGCTGGTTTGGGGCTAGATTGTGGCCAGTTTGCGAAAAAGATCGCCGTCCAAAAGCCAGCCAAGCGCTGTTACAAGGGAGCTGGACCAGTGTAACACCACATCCAAACAAAATGTATGCGGCTGCAACATCCTGAGATAAATAAAACTCACGATTATCCGGCCACTCATGAGCATGGCTTCCGAGCCAAACAGGGTTTGAGCATCAATAGATATTCACTTCTGTCAAACAGTTATGTTTACTCCTCCGGCTTATCGCTTTATAATAGGAAAGGAATCCGTAAGGGCCAAAAAGTTTCAAGAAGGAATTCTAGATGAAGGCTATCTGATACAAACTGTTTGTGATAAAATAGCATTTGTGTGGGAGAGAATAAGTATCTCATTTAATGAAAAGGATTGGGTTTACTTCATGAGAGATTTTTTTGATATATTGCAGGTTCCGGGGGACGCATCAGATCAGGCGATCAAACAGGCATATAACCGTATGAAGAGGAAATTTCCGGCTAAACAGTATCCGGAAAGAAGCAGAGATATTGAAGAGGCTTACCAGACGCTCTGTGATCCGGTTTCAAAAACTGCATGTCTTGAGTTTCACCATATGGGATCTGCATCAAAGATAGCTTATTATGATGCACAACAATCAATTATTGACAATAGGGCAAGCGATGCTGCGAAGATGCTTGAAAAGGTACTTGACGAAGAACAGCATAAGGATCATCTCTATTATCTTCTTGGAATCGCGTATATGAATGATGAGAAACCGCGGAAGGCTGTTAAAGCTTTTGAGCAGGTTGTCGGGAAATATCCTGATGACATTTATCTGAAAATATATTTTTCGAAGGCCTGTTTGAATGCGAAACAGTATAGAAAGGCTGTCGAAAGTGCAAAATTTGGTTATGAATTAGGAAAGGACAATTTTCTTGCGGTATACTGCCTGGTTGAGGGATACATCCAGACAAAAAAATATGATGAAGCTGTGATTGTCTTGATGGAAGCTTTGGAGAATTTAAAATTTCAAGAACGTCGATATAACATTTGCGCAAAGTTGTCTTACATTTTGTTTCTGAGTAAACGCTTTGAGGAGAGCCTGCGTTATATGGAAGTGCTCATAGATCAGTATACGGATGAAAGTGAGATACTGGAATCAGGCGCAATGTTTCTGGAGATTCTGGATTTTTATATCGACTCGCAAATGTATATTGAGGCCAGCAGGTGTGCCGGAATTATTTTGAAGCTGTTGCCCGAACGGAGCGATATTGCTGATTTGAAAAGCAATATTGAGTCAATTTTAAGGCTGGAGCCGGAATATAGCAAATTTGATGAGGATGACTTTATACCTGATGCTTTGAAGGCCTTGATAGCAAATGAAATTTTTCCAGATGCTTCTATGGATATGAATCCCGAGCATATAAAGGCATATGCGGTACTGACGGAATATCAGATATTGAATGATTTCAGCAGCTATCTTATGGCTGTACGGTATATGGAGAATAAGTATCCCAATCTGTATGAGCTGAAGAAGGATTTTTTGAGTTCGATTCAGGTCGCGAAAGAGAGGAAGAAGCTTATAAATAAGAGTAAGGCTCTATTTTATCAATATCAGAGTGTGATCGAGGATATGATGGAAGAATGGAGCGACGAGTATGATGAAGACGAGTACGATGAAGACGGGTATGATGACGAGAGCGGAGACGATGACGAGGACTAAGAGGAACTGAGTAGTTGGAGGAGGCTAGACTAATTATATGCGCCTGGACAAGGTCCTGTCGAATTCCGGATTCGGCAGCAGAAGCGAAATCAGAAGGCTTGCAAAAGAGGGCCTGATCAAAGTAGATGGCAGTACAGTATACGAGACTTCTATGCATGTTGACCCTGAAAATAGCAATATTGAAATAAGGGGGACGCTTCTCAACTATAGACGGTTTATTTATGTAATGATGAACAAACCGGCCGGTGTCATATCAGCCACATCTGACAACAAGCTTAGAACGGCCATTGATCTGTTGCCGGAAGAATTTTCATGTTTTGATTTATTCCCTGCGGGCAGACTGGATATCGACACAGAGGGAATGCTTCTGTTGACCAACGATGGGCAGATGGCCCATGATCTTCTTTCACCTAAAAAACATGTGGATAAAAGATATTTTGCTATAATCGTTGGAGTTGTCACTGATAATGATATTAAAAGATTCAAGGAAGGTGTCGATCTGGATGACGGTTATAGAACTATGCCTGCAGAGCTGGAAATCATAAAATCAGGTCCACGATCGGAGATAGAATTGGTTCTTCATGAGGGAAAATTTCATCAGGTAAAAAGAATGTTTGAGGCTGTTGGTAAAAAAGTCAATTATCTTAAAAGGATTCAGATGGGCGGGCTAAAGCTTGATAATGCTTTGGAACCCGGAGAGTGCAGGGAATTGTCCACTGATGAGGTTGTGTTACTGAAGGGGGACACTTCTCAACTTTATCGCAAATAGTGGCTAAAGGTAGTCAATTTGCTAAAGTTGAGAAGCGTCCCCTCAATTTATGCGGTCCAGGGCGAACTGTAATATGTCATCGCTGGTATACTCAATATCAGGAGCTATACCGTTTCCTTGGATATTGATTCCATTGGGGGTGTACCATTTCAGAATTGTGGCTTTTACAGCATAGCCCCTCTTCAGGTCCAGAGTATATTGACCAATGCCCTTGCCAAAGGTTGTTGTTCCTATCAGCTCAACATTATCCAAATTGTCCTTCAAAGCGGCAATCATATTTTCAGATGAACTGGCGGAATTCTTATTTTGCAGGATAATAATTTTGTCATATTTCAGCGGTTGTTCTTTCTTTGAACGGTAAATAATATCCAACCATCGGAAATGATCCGTTGCAACAACTGATTTTTTAGGCAGGAACATACTTGAGATGTTTACCATAACGTCAATGTCGCCGCCACGGTTGTCCTGCAGGTCAATAATGATGTTTGGTCTGCTCTTAAGCTGTGATAGGTTATCATCCATAAATTTATTCGTGTATTTCGAGAAATTAGTCAGTCTTAAATAAATGGTACTATCATTCAAAATTTCTATTTCGGTCAGATCAGCCTCAACTTTTTCCATCTGTTTCGATTCTTGCAGACCAGTCGGAGTATAAAGGTAAGTATATCTGTCTCCCTTCTCCTGGCGAATCCTGTTTGTGGTCACAGCGATAACAAGATTGTCAAAATTGGCAAAATATCTGCCGTTAACATCTGTAGCCAGTTCCTTTTTATATATCTCATCCAGCGTTTCTGTATAGATATAGCTGCTTGTGATGAAATGCTTGAAAGCAAGATAGTCAAAATTAAGATACAGATAAAATGCCGTAAGGGCAATAAAGGTTACTAATATTCCCAATACGGCATGGTATCTTTTTTTGTATCGTTTTAGCAAATCTTCAGCATTAAGTTCCTTGTTGATGTGTCTTTTTATCCTCATTTATTATTTTCCACATACCTCTTTATTTTCTTTGTTGTCGTTTTTGCAAATTCATCTTCTCGCAGGTCGAAGTCCTTAACATACTTATATATGACAAGGCTCTTGTTTACTTCCTTCACCACTTTACGAATGAGCTCATAAACTTCCTCTGAGGTTGGCTGATGATCTCCGAATTCGGCCTGAATCGCTTCCTGTTCGGGAACAATGGTAGCAGATACGACGATATCTCCGTATACAGGATCATCCTTGCCAAACACGATACACTCCTTAATGAAAGGGCTCTTTGCCAACAACGTTTCGATCTCTTCAGGATATATATTCTTTCCATTTTTAGTTACAATAACATTCTTTTTTCTGCCGGTGATATATATGAATTGAGCACTGTCAATATAGCCAAGATCTCCGGTAAAAAACCAACCGTCCTTCAAAACCTTATTAGTGTTCTCAGGGTCTTCGTAATATCCCATCATGACACTTGGACCTTTTACGCATATTTCGCCAATACCATCCGCACCGGGTTGGTCAATTTTTATCTCAAGGCCCGGAAGCGGCAGCCCTGCGGCATCATCCTTATAGTCTACATCACGGTTTAATGCTACGATAGGACTGCATTCGGTAAGACCATAGCCCTGTATGAAGAGAATGCCAAAGCTCCGGAATCCCTTTGATACTTCAGGGTCTATACCTGCTGCTCCGCTTATGAGAAGTCTCATGTTGCCGCCAAGGTTATTATGTATCGGAGCAAATAGTTTTCTGGAGATGTCGATCCCTAGTTTTTTAAGAAAATTGCTAAGTTTAACGCCGAATTTCAATTTTTTCAGCAACTTAGGATCCTTTGCAGCCTGGTCCCAGATCCTTTTGTATATAGCCTCATGTATCAGTGGAACAGCAAGCATGACAGTCGCTTTTGTTTCCTGAAGGTTTTTTGGAATATGCCTTAAACCCTCGCAAAATGCAACGGCGGCGCCTCGATAAAAAGGGCAGAGGAAGCCACAGGTATTTTCGTAGGTGTGGTGGAGAGGCAGCACTGATAAGAAAATATCTGATGGAACGATATTTGTCATTGAACTCATCGCCATCAGGTTCTCTGCAATGTTTCTGTGACAGAGCATGACAGCCTTTGATTTATCAGTGGTTGCGGAGGTGAACAGCAGAATATTCATTGCTTCAGCATCAATTTCAGTATTGATGAAATCCATGCATCCTTCCTCAACCTTTTTCAGACCCTTGTCCACAAGTGACTTAAGCGTAATAAAGCCATTTTCGTTCTCGCCTTCACCATCAATATCGATATAATATTTAATAAAATCAAGATGCTTTGATATGTTTGCGATGTGACTTCTAAGATTACCTGAAAATATAACTGCATCAGCCTTTGAACGGATCAGAAGGTTTTCTATTTCGTTTTCAGGAAGCTCCTTGTCCAACGGAACCACGATGCCGGTGCCATTTATAACTGCCATATACGAGAGTACCCAATCGTAACGGTTCTCACTTATTATGGCAATTCTTCCACCCTTTAGTCCTAAATCAATTAAAGCGGTACCCAAAGCATCGACTTCTGTCTTAAACTGTTTAAAAGTAATGGGTTCAAATTTATCGCCGCCTTTACGTTTTTGCAGAAAAGCTGTTCTGTCGCTATAAAGTTCGGTACTTGAGACAAGGACTTCCTTTATGGATTTGACCTTCCGTACTTCATACAATGGAATATTTTTCATAGTAGGCACCTCGCTAATAGTTTATATTACATAAATGGAAACCAACCACATTATATAACATTTAGGAATGATATAAAAGACATATTAAGGAATGTGTATTAATGTATGGTGAATGTTCGAGAAATTTATTGTGAAGGAAATAAAAAGAGAGCCTTGCGACTCTCCTTTCTACGTATTTTAGATTACCATCTGTTCCCGGAATCGTAACCACGACCGGAATTGCTAAAACCGCCGCCACCGCCTCTGCGCTGGTTCTTTTTTGCTCTCCTGCAATCAGGACATCTCTGTGGTTCGTTCTCGAAGCCTTTTTCTTTGTAGAAAGCTTGTTCACCTTCTGAAAAAACGAACTCGTTGTTGCAGTCTTTGCAGGTTAAAGTCTTGTCTGCCATTTTATAAACCCTCCTCGGTTAATTTGGATTTAACTGATTTAGACTTATTTCTCCAACAATCCAAATGAGACAAAGGAGGGTTCGGTCTACAAACAAATTAAATCGTGCAATGTATCGCCTCTCGATACCTATTCATTATAGCATGTTGAAAACTGTTTTACAAGCAAAATATTGGAAATTTTTTTCAAATGTTTTTCAGTAGTTTTTAGTTATAAAGTGCCCTAATCTAAGCTTCAATACACTATCTTTTCCACAACAATTTCAGATTCAATACGTTGCCAAACTGCTGGATCCTCCATGCCGAGCCTCCAAAGTGCCACGCCTGCAATTCCCTGTTGCCATGTCAGTTTCAGTTTTGCAATAATGCTCTCTGCATTTTCAAACCATACTTCATGTTCATTTCCCTGATCGTCAGTGTAGGAGAACATGGGTGTTAACGTATCCTGATCAAAAGTAATGCTCTGACCATAGCGTTCTGCGAGCTCTGCTGCCATTTCGTATGTTGCATAGGTGTTTTGACCGGTTGTCAGGTTGAAATCAAATCCAAACACAGAGATGGCTGCCACGATTTTTTCTACCGGCATTTTAGTCAGAGTGTAGGCAATAACCTTATTCATCCAACCGCTTGACACAACCGGACCAGGGCCGCTGCCTGGCCAACCGTGCTCGTTATATAGCATGACAATAAACTGGTCAACCGCAGCACCGATTACCCCATAATCAAATGGATCGGAGAATGGATTAAAAGGCGGGTAGTCCCTGATGCGTGCGGGAACAGAAGCAGATAAGAAATACCCACGGTTTTTCATGGCACTGCCAAGTTCCGTATAAAACTCGGAGAGTCTGCCGCTGTCGTCCATAAAGACATCCTCAATGTCAATGTTGACACCGTCGAACCCGAATCTGTCGATCAGTGCGATAATATTATCAATCGCGGTGCGCCGGCTCTGAGGTGTAGCAAGCATGGCCTTTACGACTTCTCGACTGGCCTCCTGGCCGCCTTCTCCGTAAAGCAAATTATGTACGACCGGCATAATCATTACATTATTTCTATGAGCAACTGCAACCAGTGTCTCAACTTCAGTATCAGTAAATTGGCCGAATTTTTCTATAGATGTCGGATCATCCTGTTCAAATCTGTACATAAACAAAGGCAGCGAAGATATTTGTGAGGTATTATCAACAAAGGAGCGGAAAGAGCTGGGGAGAGCGGGACCTTCCTGGAGAGTATAAAAACCGACCACAGATAAAATTGGCTTTGAACCGTCATAAACTCGTAGGTTGGCGAGGCTGCGAGAGACCCAGCCGGTATTACCGTTGTGCATGGACACCTGGATCCAGTCGCGGTTAGTGTTGGTGACGGGAAGTCTTGTTGAGGAAGTAACTGTTTGAATAACACTATAATTAGTGCCTGGACCGCTTCGGATATTTGCCCTGCCAACGTTAACCACGGCTTCTGTATACTGCGGTATGATAAGCCGCTGCCCGACGACCAGATCGTTGCTCTGAAGCCGGTTAAGCTGAACGATGCTTTCGACCAGAGTATTATACTGCCTTGCAATTTGATACAGCGAATCTCCCGGCTGCACTGTGTATGTAATAACTCTTGATACCTGAATCGGTACGAACAGCAATTGTCCCGGGGTAATCTCATCATCTGTAAGTTGGTTAGCTGTTGTAAGCTGCTGCGCGGAAATGCCGAATCTTTGGGCTATTGAGGTAATTGAATCACCGGATTGCACGGTATACCACATAAATTCACCTTAATTCATAATTAATACAGTATTATATTCTTCGACTTGCAAAATTGTGAGGGGCTAAAGTAGGGGGGAGGGGTTTAAAAAAAAAAAAAAAAAAC
>JAEYRF010000118.1 GCA_023409615.1 Bacillota bacterium
CACCAGCGGCGAATAAGTATTCAGATCTCCATGCCGAGTCAGGAGCTCCTTTCCCATCGTTTCCAATATTTCTTCATTCATCCTTCAACTATACCTGTCGAATCTTTCGGATACACTTGATACCTCAGATACACCATTGAGCGTCCGAAAGGTTCTGCTCCATTTCTCTATCGCGTCTCATTCTTCTATCTGCATGCTTCGTCAATCTGAAATCTGTTGTTATGCCTCGATTTCCTCTTGTATTATAACTGATTTTGCAACTGTTGTGAATCATTCCGTCTCAGTCTAATCTCATTCCCATTTCAGCACTGGATTTCTCGCAGCCTTGACCTCATCAAGCCGGGAAATAACAGTAGTATATGGGGCATTTCGAACCTTATCAGGCTCATTGGCAGCTTCATCTGCAATGGCAAGCAACGCATCAACAAAGGCATCCAGCGTCTCCCTGCTTTCTGTCTCTGTAGGCTCGATCATCATTGCTTCATGCACAATCAACGGGAAATAGACCGTTGGCGGATGATAGCCAAAATCCAGCAGCCTCTTTGCCATATCCAGCGTGCGCACTCCATTCTTCTCTTGTCGCTGACCTGACAGTACAAATTCATGCATACAGGTGCGTTCGTACGGAATGTCGAAGGCCTTCTTCAGTCTGTTCATTACATAATTAGCATTGAGTACGGCAGTCTCCGATGCCTGTTTAAGTCCGTCGGGACCCATAGTCCTGATATATGCATAGGCTCTGAGTATGACGCCGAAGTTGCCATAGAAAGCTTTAACGCGCCCTATGGATTGTGGTCGGTCTTCATTCAGTCTGTATTTGCCATCCTTAAATTCTACTACCGGCACAGGTAAAAACGGAATCAGTTCTTTTTTAACACCAACCGGTCCGGAACCGGGTCCGCCTCCGCCATGAGGTGTGCTGAAGGTTTTGTGCAGGTTGAGATGTACAACGTCAAAGCCCATGTCTCCAGGTCTACATATACCCATGATGGCATTGGCATTTGCCCCGTCGTAATAAAGCAAACCACCCGCACCATGGATAATTGAAGCTATCTCTTTAATATTTTCATCAAATAAGCCAAGTGTATTTGGGTTTGTAAGCATCAATCCGGCAGTATCACTTCCGGCTGCCTGCTTCAATGCCTCCAGATCGACTCCGCCTCTGGCATCCGATTTGACCTCGACCACCTCGAAGCCCGCAGCAGCAGCTGATGCAGGATTGGTACCATGAGCTGAATCCGGAATAATGATTTTTGTGCGGCAGGTTTCTCCACGGCTCAGATGGTAAGACCGAATCATCATCAGCCCTGTAAGTTCGCCGTGAGCACCAGCTGCCGGCTGCAGGGATACCTGATCCATCCCGGTGATTTCACAAAGCATTCTGTCCATTTCATAGAGTACCTGTAAACAGCCCTGTACAGAACCTTCAGGCTGATATGGGTGGATGCTGGTAAATCCCTCAATATTCGCGATCTCTTCATTTATCTTCGGGCTGTATTTCATAGTGCAAGAGCCCAGCGGGTAAAAGCTTGTATCTACACCGTGGTTGCGGCCGGCAAGTTCTGTGAAATGACGTGCGACGTCTACCTCGCTGACCTCCGGCAACTCTGCTGCCATCTGCCTCAAATACTCTTCTCCAATCAGTTCGGTCAACGGTCTTTCCGGCACATCACATTCAGGCAGGCTGTAAGCCATTCTCCCGGGCTTGCTTCTTTCAAATATAATTTGCGTTTTGCGCTGCATTCCATTCATCTTTTCAGTCATTTAGCGATCACCTCCCGCAGCAATTCTTACCATATTATCGATTTCCTTTTTAGTACGCTTTTCTGTCACTGCGATGAGCCAGTAACCCCTCAGTTCAGGAAAAAGGCGCTCCAATTCCATTCCACCGATAATGCCGTGCTCCAGAAGTCTTTTATTTATATGTGCGACATTCTCATTCAAAGCTTTTACAGCAAATTCCTTTACAAATGGCGCGTCCGATACCTTCTCAAATTTCCCTGTAGCCAGAAGCTGATCCATTGCATAGTGCGATTTTTGCAGGCAAAGGTTCGCCGCTTCTTTGAGTCCCTCTTTACCCATTACGGTCAAATATGTTGTCGCAGCCAACGCGTTTAACGCTTGATTGGAGCAAATATTGGAAATAGCCTTTTCACGTCGGATATGCTGCTCTCTGGCCTGCAGTGTCAGGACAAAGCCTCTTTTTCCTTCATGGTCTTTTGTCTGACCGACAATCCTTCCTGGTATTTTTCGTAACAATTCCTTTTTTGCTGCCAGAAAACCCAGGGTCGGACCACCATAATTCATAGGATTGCCAAGTGGCTGTCCGTCGCCAACGGCAATATCTACGCCGCATTCGCCTGGTGACTGAATCAAACCAAGTGATATCGGATCCACGCAGGCTATAGAGAGTGCCCCTTTGCCGGCAGCAAACTCTGCAACACACTTCAAATCCTCAATATTACCGAAAAAATTAGGGCTCTGAACGATGACTGCGGCAATATTTCTATCCTTCATACAGGCCGCCAGCGATGCCATATCGGTTTTCAGGCTTGTCAGCGCAATTTCCTCTATCTCTATTTCATTATATTTCGCGTAAGTTTCCAGTACATCCCGGTATTGTGGATGCACTCCCCGGGAGATCAGCACCTTTTTCCCACCTGTGGCACGCAATGCCATCAGCGCCGCCTCTGCCAGTGCAGTAGCACCGTCATACATCGAAGCATTGGACACATCCATTCCGGTCAGTCGGCAGATCATGCTCTGGTATTCAAAAATGGCCTGCAGCATGCCTTGACTAATCTCAGGCTGGTATGGCGTATAAGAGGTGTAGAATTCGGGCTTTGAAATTACATGCTTTACGATAGCAGGAATAAAATGATCATACGATCCTGCTCCAAGAAAACATGCAGTTTCTTCGCAGTGAGTGTTTTTACGGGCAATACCCCTCATTAATGATGCCAGTTCCTGTTCGGAAAGACTATGCGGAAGATCCGGCATTCTGTCAAGCTTCATCTCCTTCGGGATATCCGAAAAAAGCTCTCCTATGTCTGATAAGCCAAGCTCTGAGAGCATTTGCGCCCTATCCTCCTGCGTATTGGGAATATATCGGGACATTCTCATGCCTCCTTCGCACAAAAATCGCTATACTGCTGCTCATCCATCAATGAGTCAAGCTCGGATATGTTTTCAGGATTAATAACGGCAATCCAGTTTACATAGGGCTCGGTATTAATCAACTCCGGCGCATTAATAAGCGCTTCATTGACCTCAGTCACTGTGCCGGATACCGGTGTATAAATGTCAGACGCTGTTTTTACGGATTCCACCACACCGATTTGTTCACCGGCCTTCAGGTTTTTCCCCTGCTTCGGCAGTTCGACGAATACTATGTCGCCAAGCGCATTTTGCGCAAAATCCGATATACCTATGTACACCAGTCCGTCCTCTAATCTTGCCCATTCGTGATCCTTTGTGAACTTAGTTCCCTGATAAGTTTTCATGATAATCCTCCTTCTCATCTAATTGTTTTCCGACTCCATATAATTGTTGCTTGATCATTCCATATATTTTCTGATCATTCCATTTGCTTTCTGCTATAGAATGGAAGCTTAACGATCTTTGCACAATACAGCGCTCCCCTTACTTGTACCTGTATTTCACTGCCCTCGTCTGCACAGCAATTTTCCACCAGTGCAAGACCCATGTTCTTTTTTGCTGTCGGAAAATAACCTCCGCTGGTCACTTTTCCAACACTCCTGCCGCAGCAGTGCACCTCATAGTCTGTCCTTGGGATAGCTCTGTCGATCATTTCAAAGCCTGCTATCCTGGAGCTTATCTCTCCCCGGAGCTGTGCCACAAGGGGCTCTCTGCCTATAAACTCTCCCTTTTCCGGCTTTATAAACCGCTTAAGTCCTGCCATCACCGGAGAAATATTCTCCGAAAGCTCCTGTCCATATAAGGGTAGCGCTGCCTCAAGCCTAAGTGTATCTCTGGCTCCCAGGCCTACCGGTATCAGCCCGAAGGGTTCACCCTTTTCCAGCAGCAAACTCCACAGTTTGTTTGAATCTGAGCTGCGGCAGTAGAGCTCGAATCCATCCTCACCGGTATATCCCGTGCGGGAAAGCATCACCGTTACATCGCCTACTATCACTTCATCTATATATCGGAACGTTCCAATCTGGCCGGGATCGTCCGTCATCAGCTGACGCAGTATCTCAACGGATCTTGGTCCCTGAAGTGCAAGCTGGGCAAATTCTGCAGAGCGGTTCACGACATCGACACGGCCAGCCTTGTTTTGCTCAAGCCATTGATAATCCTTCGTTGTGTTTGACGCATTTACCACCAGCAAATACTTAGTTTCTGTTTGCTTATAGACAATCAAGTCGTCCACCGTGCCTCCGTCAGGGTAGCACATTGGCGAATATACAGCCTTTCCCGGCTTTGCAACTATGTCATTTACAAGCATCCTCTGAAGATATTGTAACGCATCCTCACCGGTAACCTCTATCTCTCCCATATGAGAAACATCAAAGAGTCCTGCACATGTACGAACCGCTTCATGCTCTTTGAGAATACTACTGTATTGAATAGGAAGCAGCCATCCGTGAAAGTCAACAATTTTTCCGCCCGCCGCCACATGCTCCTCATATAGAGGTGTCTTTTGAACTTCATTATCCATTATCCCGAAATCCCTCCTTACATTAATATATGTAAAATATAAAAACAAAAACAGAGAAAAACAACAAATACATTTTGCCTCTTTTCTCTGTTCATAAATCCGATAATTCAATCCTGCCTTTCATACCAATATCCGGCAGGGTTAAAAATGCTTTTCCTCCAGCCATACAACAATATCCTCCGTCATGTTTCTCTGTGCATCGGGTCCGAAAAGTCCCGCATACATCCCAGAGGCAAATAAACTTTCGATCTCTCTCCCGATTTCTTCATGAAGCCTTTGCGCCAGCAGCCTCGAATTGAATTGACATCCGTCGAAGATTCCCGAGAGTCTTGCAATATATGCCTCATCCAGCGCATCCGAATAGATCACGGCCTTGCTGACGATGCCATCTATCAGTGTAAACCCTATTTGCACCTCGCCCCAGGTAAACCTATTACTAATCTCCACGTCAAAGGAGGGAGCCTCCCCATATCGCCACTTCCATGAGGAATACTTGCTGTAAAGCTCCTCGAGTATCTCCTGTGACTCACTGCCATCTTTTATACAGTGCTCTACCTTGGCTGCACTTTCATATACAGCTCTGAATGCAGTGATAAGCGCATCAGCCACATCAGCTACAGTAAGCTCCGGTCGGAGCTCCGAAAGGTTGACCACTCTGGATTGCACAGATTTGACACCCTTTGCATTCATTTTCTCATCAGAGACCTGTAAATATTTCGAAAGCTTGTTAAAGTCAGCTGTAACAAGAATCGTCCCATGATGGTATGCATTGTTTTTTCTAAAGCAGAACGCATTTCCAGAAAACTTGCGTCCGTCCACAGTCAGGTCATTTCTCCCGCTTTTCTCCGCCTGGATACCCATGGCCTTTACTGCACCAAGTATAACCTCAAGTTGCTTGTCCATATCATATGTATCCCTGCTTGCGATAAATGTGAAGTTGAGATTCCCGATGTCATGAAATACTGCTCCGCCGCCTGACAGTCTCCTGGCTAATTTCCCGCCTTCGTTTTCCAACAGTTCGGTCCTGCACTCCCGCCAGGGGTTCTGGTTTCTTCCAATCACAACGGTATTTTCATTTTGCCATAAATATAAGATACATTGTCCCGGTTCTACTCGCTCCAACAAATATTCCTCTACCGAAAGGTTCCACCATGGATCTGATGAGTTGGTATGTATAATGCGTGTGTTATATGCCATTAAAAGCCTCCAGGGTCATGATCTGCTAATCGTAGTATAAAATATTACCAATCCACCCTATTATACTTAACTCGTACATGGATTTCAATCCATGCATGGTACTTTTTATCATGGAGTTGGAACATAACCTTCTCATAATAAATATTATGTAAAAGAATCTATTATTTAAGGAGTGTATCTTATGAAATATCAGGAGTCATACACCGGTTCAAAAGCGGAGTTCGGCGATTACATTAAGAAGACAGTTCCGGATCTGTTTTCCGGCAAGCTTACAGTCGAAGGAAAAACGGCTACCATACCCGCAGATACAGAGCTTGACTACAAAATAAAATACGACGAAGCCGAAGATGGCGGCTCAGTGACAATTAAGGTAACATGGGAAAACCCCAACATAGAACTGGATCTTGAGGAATAAGGCCTGGTACACCAGTCAGGGGGATTATGTCCCCCTGACGCAGCATTAACAAAGAATATTGGAGGTGCAGAAATGACGCCTATCGGGAATGAACCACTGGATTTTGTGCTGAGCCATTTTCCGATGACCATTTTGGATATCAGAAATGAATCCTATAAAGATAAAAAGGGTGTATGGTGGATCAAAACAGACAATGGAATGTATATTCTCAAAAAGATCTCCAATTCCGAGCAGACACTGCAGTTCATACTGGATGCTGTCAGACATCTGCTGCAAAATGGTATCTACCTGCCAAAGGTCCGGGAAGCAGTAGATGGTAAGGAGTATGTTTGCATTGATGGAATCTGCTATGTCCTGACAGAGGCTATTGCCGGCAGGAATCCGACATATTCATCACGTGAGGAGCTGGCTATGATCGCAGAAGGGATGGCAAAGCTGCACAAGGCATCCGCCGGCTTTCGCCCCACAACCGGAACGAAGCCCAAATACCATCTTGGATTATGGGTCGAAGACTATACGGAACAGATTGAGGACATAAAAGGGTATGTTGACAACGAGCTGCTTAAAAAGGAACATGACTCGATCAACTCGCTGATTATCAGTGAAATGCCACATTTTTATGAACGCGCCCAAAGGGCTATAGAGGGACTTCAGGGAAACGAATATACCCAATGGGTCAACGAAGTAAAGGAAAAAGGCTGCCTGTGCCATCAGGATTTTGCCGCAGGAAATTTGATTGTAACTCCTTCGGGAGATTTATATATTCTGGATACGGATTCCTTGACAGTTGATATTGCTGCCAGAGATATCCGTAAACTGCTGAACAAGGTAATGAAAAAATCCGGTAAATGGGATCGGGAAACGGCTAATAGAATTATGCGCCACTACCAGGCTATGAATCCCCTTACGCCATCCCAGTGGGAAGTTGTGAGGCTGGATCTCCTGTTCCCCCATCTGTTTGTCGGCGCCGTCAATAAATTTTATCACAAACGGGATAAGGAATGGGCAGCTGAAAAGTATATGCAGAGGATCGCAGAAATGTCTGCATTTGAAAAAACAGCTGAGCCGGTATTGGAAGATTTCAAGTCCGTCTTGCCGACATGATTGCATAGTATAACAAAGCGACAAAGAAAGGATTGAGAAATATGGACTTCGCCGAATTGAACCCGGAAGCGCTTGCCCATAACGTGTTAAAGGAATACGGCATTGCACCTGATAAATTGACACTGGTGCAGAGCGGCACCATAAAAACGGTCTGGAAATTAAACGAAAAGGGTAGGCAGCTGTGCCTCAAACGCCTGAAGCAAACTTACGACAAGGCTCTGTTCTCGGTAAACGCCCAAATCTATATTAGAAATTCCGGAGGCAAGGTCCCCGGAATTATTTTGAACAGAGAAAACAAACCGATCACAGAATATAACGGACAGTTGTTTGTTGTCTACGAATGGATCAGCGGCAACGATCTGAACTTCGGTATTCCGGCAGACTTACGGCAGGCATTGCAAGGTCTGGCCGGTTTTCATATTGCATCAAAGGGCTATACTTCTGCGGAGGAAGCCAGAATATCAACAAAACTCGGAAAATGGCCGGATCAGTATGCTTCTATGAAAAGAAAGCTGACCGAATGGAAATCAGTCTCTTCACAAAATAACAAGCCGTGTTATACGGCTTATCTGTCGGCTGTAGATCCCATGCTTGACATAGCCGAACAGGCCTTGCAAAGGCTCGCAGGTTCAGATTACCTGCACCTGACACAGCCCGAATCTCCTTGCATTGTGCTGTGTCACCAGGATTTCGGCAGAGGGAATGTCCTTGCCGCCACAGATGGTATCTATGTTCTTGATCTTGATGGCGTAACCTATGACCTTTCCGCAAGAGATCTGAGAAAAATTATAGGCAAGAACGCCGAAAATGCAGGTCAATGGTCCATTGAAACTATCAGGACCATTTTAGGCTGGTATACAGAGATAAACCCTATAGGCAGAGATGAGTTGGAGGTTTTGTATGCAGACCTGTCCTTTCCTCACTGGTTTTTCGGCCTCGTAAAAAACATGTTCCAAAAAGGAAAAGCCTTAAAGCCTGCCGAGATAGAACGAATCGCAGCACTTGAACAATCCAAGGATGAGACACTAAAAACATTGCTTAAAAGGAGTGAGTAGCTTGAAGATTGCCCTGATTTGTACGGAAAAGCTTCCTGTGCCTCCGATTGCCGGCGGTGCAATTCAATTATATATTGACAGCGTTGTTCCCTATTTATCAAGCCAGCACGACGTGACTGTTTACTGCATTCAATACCCCGGCCTCCCTGAAGAGGAAGTGAAAGACAATGTAAGATACATCAGAGTTTCCGGCAAAACAAGCACCATGTATTTAAACAGCCTGAAATCCAGGCTGACGGCGGGATATGACCTGATCCATGTATTCAACCGGCCTCTTTATCTACTGGCTTTGTCGCAGGTCCTGCCCGATACAAAATTCAGCTTGAGCTTGCACAACGAAATGTTTCATAAGGAAAAAATATCTGATGAAGCAGGTCAACGGTGTATCGAAAAAGCGGAGTTCATCAACACAGTCAGCCAATATATCTCGAATACAGTCACACAGAGGTTCCCTGCCGCCAAGGAAAAAATGAATGTGCTATATTCCGCAGTGGATGTATCAAAGTACCACCCATATTGGACGGAAGAGGGCGCGCGGATCAAGGAGGCCATAAAATTGAAGCTTGGCCTGCAGAATTACAGGGTTGTTCTCTACGTGGGCAGGCTTAGTGTAAAAAAAGGAGTCCATGTTCTTCTGAAGGCTATGGAAAAAGTCATGGCTAGTCATAAAAATGTTGCATTGGTCATTGTGGGAAGTAAATGGTATGGGAAAGATGAGTTGGACGAATATACGAAATCCGTCCGCGAACAATCGCGTAAGCTTAGCGGACCTGTTGTTTTCACCGGTTTTGTCACTCCGGCTGAAATACCAAGTTATTACAGTATTGGGGAGGTCTTTGTCTGTGCATCACAATGGAACGAGCCTCTGGCCAGAGTCCATTATGAGGCCATGGGTGCAGGGCTTGCATTCATAACGACCAACCGGGGCGGGAATGCTGAAATTGCCGAAGGGCTTGGTAATGGCATTGTAATCAATGAATATAATAACCCGGCTGTGATGGCTGATAATATATGCTATTTACTTGACAATCCTGATAAAGCCCTTGAAATGGGCGTCATAGGCAGAAAACTGGCAGAGAGTAAATATCATTGGAGAAGAGTCGCCTCTCAGATACTAAGCAAGTTCCAGCCTGAAGCTGGAGTTGCGGCTGAGGCTGGAGTTACGGCTGAGGCTGAAGTCGAAGCAGATCCCGAGGCCGCAACGACTACTGAGGCTGAAGCCGAAGTTGTGGCTGAAGTTGTGACTAAAGCTGAGACCGAAGTTGTGGCTGCACCCGAGGCCCCAGTAACCTCCAAGGTTTTAGTAGCTCATGAAGCTTCACAGCCAATAAATATCTCCATCATCGGCACAGGCTATGTAGGCCTTGTGACGGGCGCTTGCCTTGCATCAATGGGTATGAACGTCTATTGCTGCGACCGTGATGAAAGCAAGATTTCAAATCTGACAAAAGGTGTTCTTCCAATCTTTGAACCCGCGCTTGGAAGCCTTGTGGGTGGCTGTGTTAACAAACGGAAACGGCTGCATTTTATAACCGATATCAAAGAGGCAGTGGACTTATCGGATATTATTTTTGTCACAGTCAACACCCCAACTCTGGCAGATAACACATGTGACACGGGACATTTATTTGAGGCTGTGCATGAAATCGCACAACATATGGACCGCTACAAGGTCATCATCAATAAAAGCACCGTGCCGGTGGGCACTGGCCGTAAGGTTATAAATGAAATATCAAAAATCCTTTCGGAACGAAATGCGCAGCTTGAATTTGATGTTGTCTCAAATCCCGAATTTCTTAAAGAGGGTTCGGCTGTAGAGGACTTCATCAATCCGGACAGGATCGTCATAGGCGCTGATAATGAGCGTGCAGTAAACATTATGAAGGAAATCTATCGTGATCAGCTCACATACAACATACCAGCTATAATAACCGGAATCGAAGCGGCGGAAATGATCAAATATGCTTCCAATGCTTTTTTAGCTACGAAAATCAGCTTCATCAATGAGATTGCCAATATCTGTGAGCTTTGTAATATAGACATTGAAACTGTAGCAAAAGGAATGGGTATGGATAAAAGGATCGGAAGACAATTTCTAAATCCCGGTCCTGGTTTTGGCGGCAGCTGCTTCCCGAAAGACGTGCGGGCTCTGACAGGTCTCAGCAGGGAACATGGCTATATTCCTCATCTGCTTGACAGCGTTCTGGAGGTAAATGATCGCCAGAAAACACGTATGATTGAGAAAATAAATCGTGTGCTGGGAGGGTTGGAAGGGCGCAGAATATCTGTATTGGGACTTGCATTTAAGCCCGGGACTGACGATATCCGCGAATCCCCCTCCCTGACAATCCTCGCAGCACTGCTTGAGGGAAAGGCCCGAGTTTCGGTCTATGACCCACAGGCAATGAATAGTATGAAAAAAAGCCACCCTGAAATGAATCTGATTTACTGTAAAGATGTATATTCTGCTTGTTCTCGCAGCGTCTGCACGGTGCTTCTTACAGAATGGAAGGAGTTTTCTGCATTGGATTTAAAAAAATTAAAGGCTGTGATGAAAAAACCAGTCTTTCTGGATCTGAGAAATGTATATGATCCTGACTATGTCAAAAGCTTTGGATTCTATTATGAAGGAGTTGGCAAAAAATGAAGAACAGTAGTTGTATTATGGTAACCGGAGGTGCAGGCTTTATTGGCTCACATCTGTGTGAGAGGCTCATCACTCAGGGTCACACAGTCATTTGCCTGGATAATTTCAATGACAATTACAGCCCCTCAATAAAGAAAAGCAATATCCAACGCTGCCTGCGGCACTGTGAATTCAAGCTGGCGGAGGGCGATATACTTGATACGGACCTTATTGACCAGCTGCTGACACAATACCATATTGATGCGATAATTCACCTCGCAGCACTCGCAGGCGTCAGGAATTCCATTCTAGCCCCGCTGAACTACATTGATACCGATGTTAAGGGCACTGTCGGTTTGCTAGAGGCTGCTAGAAAACATGATATAAAGAAATTCATCTTTGCATCCTCCTCATCAGTCTATGGCTCCAACACTACGCCCTTCAGCGAAAAGGAGCCGCTGGGCACACAGTCTTCTCCCTATGCTGCCGCCAAATATTCTGCCGAGCTGTTCTGCAGGACATATAATCAGCTTTACAGATTTCCTGTTGTTTGCCTCAGATTTTTTACTGTATATGGGCCCAGACAGCGGCCTGATATGGCTATCAACATCTTTACAAGCGCCATTGATGAGGGACGCGAGATAAACGTTTACGGCGACGGGAGCAGCTTTAGGGATTATACCTACATTGATGACGTAATCGACGGAATTACGGCCTCTATTGGCCTTCAATGCGATTATGAAGTGATCAACCTTGGATCCTCCGTACCTATCAATCTTCTGACTCTTATTAGAACAATCGAAGAAAAAATAAATAAGCGCTCACGCCTGCATTTCATACCCGACCAGCCGGGTGATGTTCCCGCAACTCTTGCCGATATAACAAGGGCTGCGGATTTGCTTGGTTATGCGCCAAAGGTGACGTTGGCGGAAGGGATCGGGCTATACGCCGACTGGTACCGGAAAGCAAAGGAATAATTTCACGTAACAAAACGAGAGTATAAACAGCGCAGCATTCATCGAAACACTGTTTATACTCTTTCTCATTGGGTCTTATCTGTTCTTTTTCATAATAGCCTTATTAATTTTGGCTGAGAAGTCTTCCCATTCTCCTAGTTGAAACGGCTTCCCGACAACCTTCACGTGATGCAGATTGACAGGAACATAGCCTCTGTCCACTCTTTCGACGCACCTGGCTGCGATGCTCTTATCCCATTTGGTCACCTTCATGTCCATATATTCACATCCTTAGCTACACATATTTATTTACATAATCAGTATATTAAGGTGTGTATAAAATGTTGCATCCTTATTTGCGGGTAACCTTGACTCCCTGCGGCGTATCTTCCATCTGCCAGCCCATTGAGCTGATTTTATACCTGATTTCATCCGCCAGCTTCCAGTTCTTTTCCTTTCTTGCTTCCTGCCTGCGGGAAATCAGTTCTTCTATCTCAGGATTCGACTCTGTAACCTTATCTGATGTTTTTTCTGCTGCCTCGGCAAAATCTAAGCCCAAAACGCGATCCATTTTGAGAAGCAGTTCATAGAAATCATTTGATTTAATACTGTGTCTTACCACATTCCACGTCACGCCCAATGCTCTCGGGATATTCAGGTCGTCATTGACCGCGTCCATGAATTCCTTTTCAAATGCTTCCAAAACGCCGGATTCCACTCTGGACTGACTATTTGCATTTTTATGGGACAGAACACCTTCCAAAAGTCTGTCAAGTGCGACTTGTGCAGCCTTGATCCCGTCCCAGGTGAAGTTTAGCTTACTTCTGTAGTTTGCATTCAGGCACATGTATCTGAATGCCAGCGGACTGTAGCCGTTTTTCTTCAGATCCGCCACTGTATATGCATTTCCCAGACTTTTCGACATCTTGCCATTGTCGATGAGCAGAAATTCTCCGTGGAGCCAGTATCGAACAGCAGGATGTCCCATGAGGGCTTCACTCTGGGCAATCTCATTCTCGTGGTGTACCGGGATATGATCCACACCACCGGTATGAATGTCAAACACGTCCCCGAGGTATTTCCTGCTCATGGCCGAACACTCTATATGCCATCCGGGATAGCCCATACCCCAGCGGCTGGGCCACTGCATGATGTGCTCCTTTGGCGCTTTCTTCCACAGTGCGAAGTCTGCAGGATGTCTCTTTTCCTCATTAACATCCACCCTGGCTCCAGCGATCTGGCCTTCAAGATCCAGCCCTGAGAGCTTTCCATAGCTCTTAAACTTCATAATATCAAAATATATGCCGTCGCTTGTTTCATATCCGAAGCCCTTATCCATCAATGCCTCCACAAATTCAAGCATTTCACCTATGTGCTCCGTTGCTTTGGGGATATATTCTGGTTTTTCAATATTCAATTCACCGATATCATTCAGAAATACGCCGGTATAATACTCTGCGATCTCCCAAGGGGTCTTCTGCGCTGCTTTCGCAGTCTTCATCATCTTATCTTCACCATCATCAGCATCAGATACCAGGTGGCCTACATCCGTGATATTCATCACATGTTTGAGCTTATAGCCATTGTACTTAAGTACACGTCTCAATATATCCATAAACACGTAGGAACGCATATTGCCGATATGTGCATACTGGTAAACGGTAGGTCCGCAGGAATAAATACTTACTGCATCGTCCTGTATCGGCCTGAATTCTTCCTTTTGCTTTGTAAGTGTATTATACAGCTTCATTTTTATATCCTCCGATCATCATCTAACTGTCTTTTTCGCTACTATCCGGCTGCTTCTCCGTTAATTCTGCATGCTTCTCTCTTAACTCTGCCTCCATATGATCAAGACGCACCTGCAGCCTGCACAGCTCCTGTGATACCGGATCCGCTATGTGAATCTGATCGAGCTCCACAGACGGAGCAAGTTTTCTGCCACTGTGCTTTACAGCTCTTGCCTTAGTTCCTGCAATCGTGGTATCAGGCAAAACACTTTCCAGCACAATGGATCCCGCACCGACCATAACATTATCGCCAATAACGATAGGTCCAAGTAATTTCGCGCCCGCACCTATCAGTACATTGTTACCGATTGTGGGATGTCTTTTCCCCTGGTCCTTCCCTGTTCCGCCCAGTGTTACCTGATGGTAAATTGTGCAGTTGTCGCCCACCTCAGCAGTTTCACCCATAACGATCCCCATGCCATGATCCATAAACAGGCCGCGGCCAATGGTAGCGCCTGGATGTATTTCAATGCCCGTCATAAATCTGGAATGCTGTGATGTAAGCCGCGCAAGGAAAAACAATTTTCTTTTATAAAACCAATGTGCGATGCGGTGGTATATCAGCGCATGAAAGCCGGGGTAAAGAAGAAATACCTCCAATGTGCTTTTTGCCGCCGGATCCCTGCTCGCTATTAACCTGGCATCAGTCAACAAACCTTTAAACATTACAATGCATCACTCCAGCCTATATTTTTCCGACTCGATTCCAGCCGGATTTGCTTCGCAAATGGCCATAAATAGAATCTCAGGGGCATCGAGCCCCACTCGATTCCGGCCGGATTTGCTTCGCAAATGGCCATAAATAGAATCTCAGGGGCATCGAGCCCCACTCGATTCCAGCCGGATTTGCTTCGCAAATGGCCATAAATAAAAAACTCCGTCTCCTGTAATAGAGGCGAAGTATTCCGCGGTTCCACTCTAATTTGGCAAGGTTATGAATACCCTGACCAATCTCGTCCGCTTAACGGTGCGTTTCCGTGAAACCCTACTTGATTCAGGCATCCAACATCCATGGGGCACTTCATCCGATAATTCAATCTCCGGATACGCAATCCTTCGATTACCAACGCCGCTTTCAACCGGTGGCGGCATCTCTCTGAGGTTATTATCGGGTTACTCTCCCAATTCATCGTTTTTAATATATGTATTTGCAATCAGTCTATTCATTTTATCAAATATTAGTTAAAAAGTAAACAAATATGGGTTTCAACATTGCATAAACATTTCCTAAACAATTAATAATAGTATTGACGACAATTTGCATTTTCATTATATCCTTTGAAAGGAAGTGAGTAGTTTGGCTGAAAATGTCGAAAGAGAGCAACATTTTAGTTTTGGGCATTTCATTATAAGGTGGTTGGTCGGAGCGGTAGTTCTGGCCGTGACGGCTTTCCTTACCCCGGGCTTCACCATATCAGGGATTTGGCCGCTAATTATAGCGGCTGCTGTAGTCGCCATTATGGATTATCTTGTGCAAAGAATACTCGGGGTAGACGCAACTCCATTTGGCAGAGGTCTGACTGGGTTCATCGTCGCTGCAGTAATATTTTATGTCGTCAAGTTTATTGTACCCGGGTATGATGTAACCTTGCTTGGCGCGGTACTGGGCGCCCTGGTGTATGGTATCATAAACCTCATAATCCCAGGCAGAACCATGTAGTTCGATTGTTTTAAATGTACTGCAGAAATCGGATTTGCTTCGCAATTGGCACAGATAAAGGGATGGCTCCGGCCATCCCTTTATGTATAACCCAAAGGCTATTCTTCATTGGTTATGTTTCTTTCATCCTCGAGTGCCCCGGGGAAATCCATTTTTTGAGGCGGGAAGAATTCATCTATAGGGAAGTCGATTGTGTCAAACAGGCCGCACATATCCTCATCCGTTGAAGCGATGCAATGTTTGTTGGGAACACAGAAGTCAAAAGCTGGGATCAGCAGCTGTACTAACCTGGCAAGCTTGACAATGGAGAATAGACCTATTGTTGCTACAACCTGCCTTGTGACAGTCAAGTGCCTAGTGTTGTCGGTGGCAAGGTCTGTCTCATCAAAATCGATTTCATCGATCAAGTTGCTGACTGTATCGGGCACATTTCTCTCACAGCTGTCATCACAGTTGTTCTCCAATACATCAACAAGTCTTGCGCCAAGTGTGATGGGCTCTGCAACTTCAACCTTAGAAATAGGAAGATTATCCTGCTGCAATGCAGCATCTCCCTGATTATCAAGGCCCTTATCCACAAAACGGGACTTGAATATTTTTACACTTCCCTCAGATCCGAACAGAATGACCTTCTTATCGAACATAATAATTCCGGGCACTGTAATAATCTTTATTCCGCCATTGTGTTTAGGTACGAAGAAGTCCAGCGTCACTTTGATGAAGAATTTGATGTCAACCGTAAAGAAACCTCTCTTGAACGGCACCTCCTCCACGTCGGAGAAAACCTTTACCACCTCTGCATTCCTGGCTTTAACATTGATGGCATGGCAAATGATCCAATTCACTTTTTCAGGTCTCTTAAAATACACTTTTGCATCTTCAATACAGTCCTTTTCCTTACAGGAATCATAAATTTTTTCCACCTGTATACAAACTGCTTCCCGTATCTTACAAAGGTCACGTTCACTGATAAGTCCCGGAAGCACTTTCTCGTGATTATAGCTCATATCT
>JAEYRF010000129.1 GCA_023409615.1 Bacillota bacterium
ATTTGTTCCTGGACAAACTCTGTTCTGACGAACAATTTGCTAAATGCCGGATGCGCTGTATCTTCATGACCGGGAGCCAGTACGACCTCAAAGTAGCTGGTGAATTCCACGACTCTGCTATGACTGCTGTGGTTTGTTACTGATAGCATCCTGACCTCTGCATTATCTTCAGGAGATACAGTGATTTCCAAATGGGATTCCAGATTCCCCTCTCTTCGTACAAACTCTGCCTTATCAGGTGAAAAAATAACACGGTACTTTTCCGGTTCACCTGCAAATGGGTCAGCTGTGGCCGACCATCCTGTATTGGAATTGATATTTTTGATAAAAATATAGAATCCGTTTTTTGAAAAATAGTCCCCCTCCCACCTGGTTACAGCAATGTTTCCATTCGTACTATAGCCTGATCCGCCATCAGTTATCATCACATTATAAACTCCGTTTGAAATGATGTGTACATTGGGCGGAAGAATATTGGGCAATCCGAAGGTTCTGACTGTCATACCATCCGTCTGATCTGCCTTTTTAAGGTGAACAAAGCTTTCATCACTAAATTCGCGTGTATAAAGTACCTTGTCCGGAATCTTTTCCTGCAGCAGCAGCTCTGCCGAATGTATCACCGGATCCGAATGAAAGCGTTCCTGCAAAATATTAGCGTGAAAGAAATTATTCAATGCTGCCAGACCCATCCCCTGATGATGAGCCATGTAGCTTTTGACTACATTGTAGCGGGAATCCTTATCAAGCCTGGACGGAGTAAAATCGATCGCCTCATAATATCCCCATAGGCCTTCTACAGCGTAGCCTGATAGTTCTCTAAGATTCTCTACAGCCGAAGGTGTATCCACAGCCAATGCCAGCAATGCTGCATAGGGTGCAGTCACCATATCATTTGCAAGTCCTCGCTTCAGCCCGAGTTCCGGCACCCCAAACGCCTTGTACTGGTAATTCAGACTGAAGTCAAGAGCACTGTAGCCGGATTCTGAAATACCCCACGGTATGCTATGCTGTTTTCCATATTTTTTTTGTACTCTTACCACAAACGAATATGTTTCATCAAATAAAGTGTTTTCATAATTACGCATTATCAGAAGAGGCATCAGGTACTCAAACATCGTACCCGTCCATGACACAAGTCCTTTTCCGCCATCACATGCCGTAAGTTTCCTGCCCATACGTGTCCAGTGTCTCCGATCCACCTCGCCCCGTGCTATGGCAATGTAGCTGGCCTGCCTTGCCTCAGAGGCCAGCAGGTCATAGTAAGATTTACTCAGATGTCCTTCCTCAATATTATATCCGATTGAGAAAAGCAGCCTTTTATGATCAAACAATGGAGCGAACTTCGTCTCATCAATTAATACCGAAATTCTATAGATCAGGTCATTAACTTCTTTGATGCTGCTTTCAATATTTTTTTTCGTCTCAAGGAGTATTTCAGTAAATGCCCGAATATGTTCTGCCCTCATGTGGCCATCATGATGTTCCTTGAGTTCAGTTGTCCTCCCAATCTTTTCAATCACTGCCTGATAATACTTAAGCAATTCCTGAGGTGTTGCAGGATGGTACAAATCAAAATTATATCCATCCTGTGCCAAGTTCAGCATATTCAACATTTCCGGTTGATCTAAATAAGGGTAAAATGACCTAAGTTCACCGTAAAACTGTTCCACCATCTCTATAAGCTTTGTGAGCCACTTACTGCTTCTTAGCCTCTGATTGTCAGCCAATGATCTGCACCATATATCGAGCTTTTTCAGAATACTTGCCCAATTGCGCAGATCATCACTTTTTGTACCAGGCAAAACAAGTAGCTCTGTCAATAATTGTCGCAGCTCAGGTGTAATATCAACCCTCTCTTCTTCGCAAACCAGTTCCAGTGTATCGTTCAGGCCTTGTGCCATCGCAGAAACAGGTGTCTTCGCTGTAAAATACTCTTTCAAGCCTTCTCTTACAACTATCATATATCCTACAAGATTTCCACTGTCTACGGTTGAGACATATAGTGGTCTCAGAGTTTCCAATGTTTCTGTATCATACCAGTTATAAAGGTGTCCATTCCATTTATCCATTTTTTCAATGGTATCAATAGTTTTTCCAAGTTTTTCAACCAAACCTTTCCAGCCGATATATCCCATATCGCGGGCAGAAAGAATAGAAACCAGCAGCAGCCCTATGTTTGTAGGAGAGGTCCTATGTGCGATTCCCTTTGGAGGATCTTCCTGATAATTGTCAGGTGGCAGATAATTGTCTGTTTCCACAACAAAATCCTCGAAGTATCTCCAAATTTTCCGTGATATCCGTCTGAGCAGCGCAATATCTTCATCCGGAAGCCTCTTGCAGCGCTTTGACACGGGCCTGCTGATCCAATAGGCTGTCCAGGGAGACATCAACCACAAGAATGCAATAACAGTTCCCAACAATAGACTTGCAGAAGAAATTAAGGCAGCTGATGATAACACAAGTGCCGATGCCGGGATTGCAAACCACATTTTCCTGAAATAACTTGAAGAACTGTTCTTTGCGTTTGCCTCTACATCTGCCGCAGTGACCCATTCCAGCATGTTTTTGTGAGAAATTAAAACCCTGTATATGGTACGTATCACAGCATCCATCATCATCCATGCCTGATAAGGGATTAGCATAAAAAGCAGTACAGACTGATATATTGCTGCTCGTAGTCCTGTAATAACTGTAGAATTCATTTTGCTGCTGAAGGAACTTATGTTACCTGTCAGCACAATATTCAGAAAGCCTGTTATTAATGGTGTGGATGTAACTATAATGGCAAGGCCGATCCAAACCAGGTCATTTCCAGGCAGAAAAGTTATTGCTGCAATAATCAGGATCAGAAGAGACGGATAAAGGAGGCTTCTGCGCAAATTGTCTAATATCTTCCATTTAGAAAGGCAGGATAATGTATTTCTTATTTTTTCACCGTTGTGTACCTTCACGCTGCCGCTCAGCCAGGACATGAGCTGCCAGTCTCCCCTAACCCACCTGTGCTGCCTTGCTGCATATGAATTATATCCTCCGGGATAACCATCCACCAGTTCTATATCACTGATCAATCCTGCCCTCAGGTAACACCCCTCGATCAGATCATGGCTGAGAACTGTATTCTCCGGAATCCGCTTCTCCAGAACCCTTCTGAATACATCAACCTCATAGATTCCTTTGCCGGTGAATATTCCTTCCTCGAATATATCCTGGTATATGTCGGATACAGCTGTAGTATAAGGATCTATCCCCCCCTGGCCTGCAAATATTTTTGTGAAAACAGACCTGTTTGCGCCGGGTATACTTACACAAATCCTTGGTTGCAGCAGTCCATACCCTGAAATGACCATTTCTGTTTTCTCATCCACAAAAGCTCTGTTAAGAGGATGAGCCATTGCTCCGATCAACCTTCTAGCCGTACCCATTGGAAGGTTTGTGTCTGCGTCCAGCGTGATCACATACCGGATGTTTGTCAATTTAGAAATATCATCGCTAATTACACTAAAGCCAGTATCAGTCTCGCCGCGCAGCAACCTGTTGAACTCCAGAATAGCACCTCTTTTTCTCTCCCATCCCATCCATCTGTTCTGAGTTCTGTTATAGACCCTTTTCCGGTGGATATAGTAAAAACGATTCTGATCGGCTCCCGAATATTTCAGGTTCAGTTCTCGAATACTATCCATCACGGTCCTTACGATAACATCATCCTTCTGCTGTATCTCAGACGGCGCATCTTTAAAATCCCCCACCAGTGCAAAAAACAAATTTTTCTCCCGATTGGCAAGGTAGTAAACCTCCATCTGATAAATCAATTCTTTTGCCCTGTTCGAATCTGTCAGCAAAGTGGGAACGATCACAAACGCAGCAAGTTCATCAGGTATACCATCCTTAAGCTCCAGCTTCGGAAGCATAGTCGGCTTATAAATATGGCCAAAGAGGTTGTTTGTCACACAAATTGCAAATTCACTACATGGTATCAGTACCAATAATGCCGTAATTAACGGCCACATAATGGAATCAGTATTATTCCGGGTCCATGTGTAATAGGAAAAATAGCATGTCAAAAAGGATATTATAGAAAATATTATTACTGCATAAAGCCTCTTTGGTCTTTTAAACGATTCCAGTGAAAACATCCACCTGCGATTTGATGAATTCCCAAGCATCTCAAGGAGCGTTTTTCGTCCTTTTCCAACAAGATAGTAGCCAACATGATCCTGAGGCGAATTGCCTTCTGCTGCCTTTGCACATCCAATCGCCTTATCTGTAACATGTATCTCGGATACTCCAAAGGCCCTTGCCAGTTTCTCAACCTCGTGCCTGTAGTAGTCTCTGGACTCAAAATCCATCTTTCCATAGATCCCGTTTGGATCCATTCTAAGGATTTGTTCTACATGACTGAGTAATTCAAATATTTCAGACCAGTCAAGATCTGAAATGAGCCGCAAACCTGTGATAGAATTACCTATAGCCACCTGCATCTCAGCTTGCATCTGATGTTCCTGTGCTGTCAATTTCTCTGTAGAAGAATGTTCCCTCTCAAGACGTACATTTAGGAGCGCAGTGATGGATGAATGCCCCTTGCCATGCTTTCTTAGTCTTTGTATCAGGTGTTCCGTAAATGATGGCGTGATTTCCTTTCCCTCACCGAATTGACTACCGAGCATCAGCTCAAGCTCTTGTTCATCCGGGTCACGAGTTAGTATATTTGACACTATCTCCTCGGCTTTATGCCACTGTATACGGGAGGTGTGAATTTTTTCACACACATTGCGAACACTCTCCGTCAGGGCAATCCTAAGCATAAGCGGAACTGCCCACAATTCTGCCATAGACAGTATCTTTTGGGATTGATATGCCTGGATGAATGATGTAATAATTCTGTCGTCAATATTTCCGTTTGAATGGGCTACCATTTCGAGCGCAATGGCATAAACCCTGGGATACCCTTTCAGATATCCTTCCTTCAATACCGGAAGCTTTGAATATCGGCCTCTTGACATATTCCTTCTAATAAGCTTGACCTGTTCCTCAATAATATAAAAATTATCCAGGAGCCACTCTGCTGCAGGAGCCGTCGGAAAGGACTCCTTAATATCGATATTCAAAGCTTTATATACTCCAACGATAAAGTCGTAATTATCGTTGAGCCGGCGCACCAGCCAATGTAGGCTTTTCGCCGACCTGGTCACCGGGTGGTTTCTTGCGATTTCTATTGCATGCCTTTGCAGTTCTTCTGCTGCCAGTATGGTATCTCTTACCTCAACGGACCTATCTGTCTCGCGTTTGGAGAGTAATACCAGCAGATAAATGATAACTCCTGATAAAATAACATATGATGTCGCAATCAATAAACCCATTATTAAAATATCACCATTCCAAGCATTTTTTTGCGTTTTTATAATGCCTCGGTTCAAAATGAAATTTTTCGGCTGTAGAAAAATTTCATTACCTCAGCGGCGTTTCAACGAAGCGGGAGATATGCTCACCGACTGAAAACTAAATCGGTACCCGCCACTTATAGAAGTGGAAGATATCTTTGTTGCCTCGTTATAACGTTCGGGCTTGCTGTCAGCCCTTCGCTATATCATGCCCTGAAACGGTGATATTCATAATAATGTCCAAATAATTCTATTTGTTCAATTTATCCAAGCTTTTCAAGAACCCTGCAAGCGTCCTCATAACCCATTTTTAAATTCCTTCTTGCTGTATCATTGCTAAAATCCATTGTGGAACCAAGCTTCACTGACGGAGCAATGCTTGTAATATTCAGTCTTCTTGTATCAATATGTCTTTTCATTCCAAGGCCAAAAGTTCTGATCACGATTATGTCTTTATATCCCTTACTGCTGACAAGGTTTACAGGAAGAACATTATAAAATCCTCCATCAATAAAGACTCTTCCATCTATTATTGTTCTTTTAAAGGCCGGAAAACTGGCGCTTGCAATGACATAGTCAGCAAGCTGACCTGAAGGAATTTCTTCTTTATAAATTTCTACAGCTTTTCTTGCTGTCAGATCAACCGTAACAATGCCGAATCCTATGGGTGACTTTCTGATTCTGTCCTCATTCAGCTCACATTTAACGAGCTTCTCGAGTGGTTCAACATTTAACCCTCCTTCAGAAATCACCTTTTTCATTCCCTTCACAAATGTCCTTAGTGACTCCGGTTTAAATCCGCCGTTGATATAGCTCAACATTTCATCTCCTACAGCCTTAATAACTCTGTCCGGATTAAGATCATGCCAGATATCATACGCCTTGTCGATTTCACCCTGAACAACCATGGCGCCATTCAATGCACCAACTGATGTACCCGCAACCATGCCTATCTCAAGGCCGCTCTCTTTAATTGCCTTACAAGCACCGATCTGATAGGAACCTCTTCCGCCGCCGCCTTCTAAAACCAGTCCGTACACACATTCACCCGCCTTAATATCAGTTTTACACCCTCGCTACGGGCGAAATGAATTCGCCCTACGCTACACTTCGCGGTGCCACGCCTAAACGTGGCGTTGTTCATATTTACCCTCGTATCTTTTATCTTATTGTACCACATTTCCTCTATTACCATAAATGTAGTATGGAACAGGGGGGATACCTCTGTTACAATACTAAGCATACTAAACGCCGAATCTCCGAAAGGAGTACGGGGGATGAAACAAATGGACCTTCCGGTGCGAAATCCGTAAGATTCCTAAGGGTGAATCACTTATGTGCAGGGCTCCTCGGCCCGAACCCGATAACTAACCCCGGAGGCAAAAGGAGGAAACATATGAAATTCATCAAGCAGGGTTCCGTAGTGACCGCGGGCATTGTATTGTCGTTAATGCTCTTTGCAAACTCCGCTTTTGGCGCAAGCTATACTGTGCAGCAGAATGACTCGCTTTATAAAATAGGTCAAATGTTCGGTACGACATCAGGTACCATCATGTCAGATAACAAGCTTTCCGGCAGCATGATCTATCCGGGTCAGCAATTATATGTACGGGCAAATACGTATACGGTAAAAAGCGGGGATACTTTGCTCAAGATTGCAGACAGACATTCGGTTTCACTATCCTCACTTAGAAAAGCAAACAATAAGTGGGATAATATGATCTATCCCGGACAAAACCTAAATATTCCGACAGTTGCTGCAACTACTGTACCGCAAGTTGCCAGTAAAAAAGTGATACCGTACACTGAAGCCGAGCTGGATCTATTGGCGAGACTTGTCAGGGCTGAAGCCGAAAGCGAGCCCTATTCTGCAAAGGTAGCCGTCGCTGCTGTTATTGTGAACAGGGTCAGGAGCGATCTTTTCCCCAATACTATAACATCAGTAATATATGAAGTGAGTAGCAATGGATATTATCAGTTCACCCCTGTTGAAAACGGCTGGATCAACAACCCTGCAACCAAGACTGATATAAATGCCGCTCTTGAGGCTCTCAATGGCAGTGATCCAAGCAACGGAGCACTTTTCTACTTTGATGACAGTGCAACAAATAAATGGCTCTGGTCAAAACCACTTAAGGCAAGAATTGGACGTATGGTTTATGTCCTGTAAATAGGGGATAAAAGAAAATCAAGATAAACGCAGGAATGTGCGCCCGACGAGCACACAACCAAAAAGGGACGGGAAATTGTGAATAATCACAATCTCCGGTCCCTTCGGTTTTTATCTTATTTAATTTATCCATTGACTGCCAATCTGTTGACTGGAAGGCCACGTCCTAAATCAGAGAGCCGGCCCTCATAGACAGGTATCAGTTTCTCTATCCCATACAGATCCTGTGGGGTGACAAGCGAAGGATCCTTCTTAAAATCGTAAATATTACTCATCTGCAGCACAGTTGCGACAAATTGTGTACAGAAAAACTTATTCTTTCTTTCCACCGGTATATTCAGCATGATTCCTATCAGTCCGAGAATGTTATAACCATACATCTTTCTATTCTTAATAAACATCTGCACATACTGCTTAAGTTCCTCAAATTGCCCTTCCTCTACATCCAGCCGGTATATCGCGCACATAGTATTCCCAAATGCTTTAAACAGGCCTGTGTCCTTATGCTCGATTACAAAACCGCCAATTAGCGGAAACCATGTAATCTTTCTTCCGAAGCTGTAGAACTCATTGATTCCTGAATCAAGGCAAATAGATGCATGATTATATCTTGCCCTGGTATAAAGCCCAATACATTTCGAGAACCATGTACCCGTGGCCGTCATAACTATATAAACGCTTTTCATCATGTAACCCCCGAAACAGAAAAATAAAGTCAAAAGGCAGTTCTTAAAACCTTTATATCTTGAATTTCCAATGGGGGCAAGCCCCCATACCCCCTCGCTACGAGCGAAATGAATTCGCCCTACGCTACACTTCGTGGCGCCACGCCTAAACGTGGCGTTTGAACAACGTCAGGGCTGGTCGATGACTTCGTCATCTGCTCGCCCCTGCATCCTGGCTGGTCGCAAGCTAAGCTTGCTGCTCGCCCATGCATCCTGGGGGACTGTGACGTTGTTCAAAATCTGTCTTTTCTCATTATAGTTAACTACTGTCCACACGTCAAGTGTCAGGCTACTCCAATCAGGTTTTCTCTCAAGGCATGCCTTGCCCTAAATATCCTGTTCTTAATAATAGACATTGGTTTTCCCAGAAAATCCGCTATTTCCTTATAGGACATTCCTTTCTGGTGGTACATGACAATCGGTACTCTATAAATCTCCGGCAGTTCATCTATAGCAGTTTTCAGCATCTGGGAATGCTCCTTGCGAAGGTAGTACTCTTCAGGTGAATTGTTACTTCCTGTAAAGTTTTCTATCTCATCAAGGGATACCGAATTAAATCTTTTGCGCCTTACATGATCAAGACAGATATTGGTCGCCACCTTGACACTCCAGGTGGAAAATTTGTACTGATTGTCATATTTGGATAGCGATTTATAGATTTTGATAAACGCATCCTGTGCCATATCATTAACCTCTTCATTGTCTGTGGAAAATTTGTAAGCTACAGAGTAAATCAGCCTTTTGTATCTTGATATCAATTCAGCAAAGGTATCTTTGTTACCTTCAAGGCATTCTAAAATCAATTCATAATCTGTTCTTTGCATATCAACAACCTCCGATAAATATTCCGCGAAGTCCGTAGTTGAAATACGGAGCTTGGGGTATTTTTTTATTTCATGTTCAGTATAAAGTTTTATCAGATTATACACATCAGCCTTAAGGAGGGATTTCATCAGGTCAGCTGTTCAGTATTATACCTGACCGGTTGGCCAGTTCACCGGATTTTATCTCCATGTATAGCCTTAAGCAATCTCTCAGGTGCTTCACCCTTACTGACAAAAGCATCTACCTCTGCCAGCGCCGCTGCGTCTGATGCCTCCGGCCTGCCGCTGAGTGCAATGATCCTTATTCCCGGATCAATCTGACGCAGCTTCTCTACAGTCTCAGTCATGTTTTTGTTGGACAATTCCCAGTCCAGCAGGATCAAATCCGGCTGAATACATTCTGTCTTCATCAGCATATCAGCAATTCCATCAGCTTCATAAACTAAACAAAGCTGATCCTCCTGCTCGAGCAATATCTTCAATGCAGACCGTACATCCGCCTGATCATCAGCTATCAATACTCGCATTGCGTTCACCTCATTCCATCCATAAGAAAAGACATCTTTGACTAATTATATTCTTACATTGTAATAGAAAATCCCCCAACATGCTTCAATCACATGGGGGGATTATTACCTGGCCATCTGGCCAGTTAGGAATGACCTCTTTTCAACTGCTTGCGCTGCTGTAATTTTTGATTGAAACCTTCCAAAAAAGCCTCAATATTATAAGCGCAATGACAGGCACTGCAAAAGACCAGAGCGTATAGGCAAAGCTCATCTGCTTGAGCAGGAACAAACATGGAAAATTAGATATTACAAAAATCGGTATGATATAAATTCCAACTCGCTTCATCCATTTGCCATATATACCCATGGGCATAGTATTGAAATCCCAGAAAGCAACAACAATATCCATAAGTGACTGTGCATTGACAATCCAAAAAGCCAGCAGAGCTATACACATAATAACAGCATAGGATACAAGCAAACCATTAAAAACAAGAATCATATATCCTGTAACATTCAATAAAGAAGCCGCTATTCCAAGCCTGTGCCAGGCAACAACAATCATTATGATCCCGCCTATGATATTGGGTATTGCCACACTGAAATCTACATAGCGTAAGGTGGTCATGAACTGAAGTGATATGGGTTTTGTAATATACATGTCGAGCGATCCATCTCTGACATATCCGGAGATCCGTACGTAATTACTAAAAATATGGGCACTCATTACTCCTGTTATAAATGTATACGTTCCGATAAAAAGGAGGATTGAATCAGGAGTTAAGCCATTGACACGTATATCCAAGCTGTAAACAACAGTTATGTAGAGCATCTTTGGAAACAAATATCCAACCTCAGATATGACGCCGGCTATAAAATTCGCCCTGTATTCCATACTGGCTATGACACAGTTTTTAATAAAAATCCAATATATATGTAGATACTTTTTTATAGTAAAAAAAATGTTCATTCTATCAACCCCCAATAGCAATGTATTTCCTGGTGCCCCACTTCCACAGCTGAGCTGAAACCAATGTCAATATGATAATCCAGATAAGCTGCAGTATTAAACCATTCCAAACCATGTTCAACTCCATCTTTCCGTTTATAATATTGATGGGAAAAGAAATAATGTATTTGAATGGCAAGAGATTAAATATCTTCTGCAAAGTCTCGCCGAATACTTCCAAAGGGAATAGTCCGCCACTGAGCATATTGACCGAGAGATTCACGGCGATAAAGACCCCCCACACCTCGTTGAGCCAGAAGGAAGTTGTACTTATGCAAAAGACTAAGGCATAATTCATTATTATTGCAAGGATACCGGCGAGGATGAAAAGCAAAACACGTACCAGTTCTACATTCAAACCAAGTAAACTGCTGATAAAGCCGAGAAAAATCGCTGTGATTATACCTATTATACCAAGATTAGCAATTTTCGCCCCCAGAAAGCAGCTTATCCTATACTGGTAATACCCTACCGGCCTGACAATGTATTTATTCAGACCCCCATTCTTAACATCGTCGGCAACCTCCCACTCAAAGCCTGTAGAGACCATTTTGGTGACCAGACCTGCGAGGACAACGTAAGTAAGCATTTGATTGTATGTATATCCATATACCGTATCGCCGGAAGAGCTCTGAAATACACAGGTCCATAAAAAATACTGTATGGTTATCGGAAATATCATACTTACTATACTTAAAAAGAAATTTGTACGGTATTGCATGGCATTCTGAAAACCAAGTTCCAGTGCAACTAAGTATTTACGTAAGACTTTCAAGCTTTTCACCCACCCTTTTCTGATAAATGAGAGCAATACCATCTTCAACAGGAATGTCAAGGATATTAAAATCACTAATGGCAAAGCGGTCCAAAATTGTCTTCGAATATTCCTTCACATACTGTTTGTCTACCTCCAGTTCCACATTGAAGCCGTCTGAGTTCTTAACAACCCCAAACTCCTGCAGCATTGAGCTATCGGTATAATCAGCAAACTGAAGCTTGATAATTTTTCGTTTACTAAAGCTTTCATTGACCTTGGCCAGGTCGCCTTCATATGCAATACTTCCTTCATTTATGATAATGGTCTTCTTGCACAGATCCTCAATATCATTCATATAATGGCTGGTCAGAAGGATAGTTGTCTTCATCTGCTGGTTATAATATTTCAGAAATTGCCTGATCTTCTTCTGAGAAATGATGTCCAATCCGATAGTAGGCTCGTCAAGGAAAATCACTTTCGGATTATGAATCAGCGCAGCGATCAACTCCATTTTCATACGCTCACCCAGTGAAAGCCTTCTGACTTGAACCTTCATCAGATCCTTTACATCCAGCAGCTCTGTAAGCTCATCCAATGTCCTTTGGTAGACTGCATCATCCAGTTCATATATACACTTGTTGAGATATAGAGATTCATTGGCAGGCAAGTCCCACCACAACTGGTTTTTCTGTCCCATAACAATTGAGAACTGCATTTTGAACTCTTTTTTTCTCTCCCATGGAACATACCCGAGGACAGTAGCTGTGCCTGATGTTGGAAACAGAATCCCCGTAAGCATTTTGATTGTCGTAGTCTTTCCTGCTCCATTAGGACCAAGAAAGCCTATGATTTCTCCCTCTTCGATTTCAAATGATATCCCCTTAACCGCCTCTTTTACTAGTTCCTCCCTTTTAAACAGGTTCTTAACGGAATTCTTAAGTCCAAGTTCCTTTTGATAATACTTGAATGACTTTGCGAGATTATCAACCTTAATAATCATTTTATTATCCTCCATATCACTGCTATTGTTATGAAAAGACAAGGGTAATAGCAAAAATGTGCATATTTGTACATGATGGCAGTTGAATGCGGCTTATTTCCTGCTCTTTGCTCATTTCGCATGATACAAAAAATATTTTTGCTTCAGGCTGATAAACAATTACTTCGCCATCATTCATCATAACACTTTTACCCATCCATGCTATTTTCTCATCATATATAATTTCAAAGGCATGATTCGACAACCCCAGATTTACTTCGTCCATTTCACCTTTGGTATTCCAAAACCTTACCGGTTCAAAAAAGGATCCCCATTCGGCACTTCCAAGAAAACAAATCCTATTGCACTTCACAGGTTCAAAGTTCAAAACCTGCTCATTACAGGAAATATTATCATACTGGAATTTCTCAAATTCTGCTGTTCTGAATGTAATACCTTCATGTGTCGATAGAGTGTTTTTTGTCATGTCATCAAATAGTAAGAATTCTCCATACCCTGTAAAATCAGCCTTGTATTGAAAGTCCGGTCTGCCAAAGGCTTTGTTATTGAAATATTCATCAAGCTTGAGAGATGTAAACTGCTTTTCCTTCGCTTTAGCCTACGCCAAAGGCAATCATTGCAGCCGTTATGTGTTTGTCATTAAACTTGCCTCCAAGATGATCACAAGCTGCAAGCACAATTGATGAACTGCCGGTATTCCCATATCGATCAAGGCAGATAGGAATTTTTGTTTCAGGTATTTTCATTTTCTTTCCGATGTGTTTTAAAATGAACAGGTTAGCCTGGTGAAAAAGGAATAAATCAATGTCTTCCTTAGATTTCGATGCCATTGCAAGTGACCTGTCTATCATGGAAGGAACTTCTCTCAGACAGAAGGTAAATATCTGTCCTCCATCCATATAGGCATACTCGGGAAATATCACTTCAGGGTACCTCTTATCTGCACCCGCTTTGTAATAATCCTCGATTTTCGGGTATTTAGCCATTCCAGCATGTATTACCATATTGCTCCATCCTGAGCCGTCTGTTCCATAGTCATATCCCAAAATATCTCCATCATCTTCACAGCCTTCTAGTATGATTGCACCAAAACCATCTGCAAACAATGGGTATGTACTTTTATCCTCTGGAGAAGCATTCATACTGGTAAGATCACCTGATATCAAAAGCATTCTTGAAACAGTACCACTCTTGATTAAAGAAGCTGCTGTTATTACTCCATACGGAAATCCGGAACATCCAAGACCAATATCCAGTGCAAAGGAAGTCTTTTAATCCCAAGCATGTGCTGGAGGATGCATGCTGTAGATGGAAGCCTGTATTCAGGGGTTTGTGTCACTAATATAATACCGTCAATTTCATTAGAATGGACTCCGGCTTTTTCTAAAGCATATTTCCCTGCTTCCAAAGCTAGATCGAGAGTCTTCTTGTCTTCAGATATATGTCGATATTTGACCCCGGTTGTTGATGTTATTTTCTCAGCGTTATCTCCACCAAATCTTGCCACCAAGTCCTCAATGCCTAATTTCCTCTTTGGGACAACAGATACGAGACTTCTGATTTTAACTCCTGATATCATCCCTACCTCCCCAAAAACTAATTTACTGAAAAAGCCAGATTTACAATATCTCCAATCGTTTTACACTCACTCAGGAGAGTTGCATCAATAATTTTATCAAGATAAGTATCAATTACTGATATAACACCAAGCTTGGCTATAGAGTCAAATTCTATATCATCAAGCAATGTGTTTTCGTTAACTAGCTCTTCGTCAAGATTTAATACATTTACAATTTCTGTAAACAGTTCTAATCTATCCATATTGTGTACCTTCCTGATTTTTTAATTTAAATATGATGATTAGACGTTGTCAGAATAACATAGACAAGTATTCTTACGACTCTACTTAATAGTAATTGAAGCACATCTGTGCTTCAATCGTAATTTCGTTGGATAAGTGTAATATTGTTGGAATTTAAGACGAGAAGTGCATAAATTGTAATTTCGTTGGAAATGAGTAATACCCTTGGCTTTTAAGATAACTACACCAGTTTTTTCTGTATGGCAAGTGCGACAGCTTCGGTTCTGCCTGACACTCCCAGCTTTGACAGGATGCTGCTTACGTGAAATTTAACAGTAGATCTGCTGAGAAAAAGCTTCTGGGCAATTTCAGGATTACTCAGGCCATTTATCATCATACTGAGCACCTCCTTTTCCCGGGGGGTCAGTTCATAATCCTGTGTCTGCTTTCGCCCCGTGGCATTGATCAATGCCTGTGTTGCCTCAGGGGCAAGTGTTGGACGTCCGATATTTGCTGATCGTATCGCGTCGGCCAGTTCATCTGCCGAAACATTTTTTAAGAGATAGCCGATTGCTCCTGCCTTAAGGGCATCCTCAATCAGATTGTCCTCCTTAAAGCTTGTCAAAACTATGACCTGTATATCAGGAAAACGTTCCCGTATAATTCTGGTTGCCTGTGCGCCATCCATCTCAGGCATGACAAGATCCATCAGAACAACATCCGGCTGTTTTGCTGCACATACCTCAACAGCTTCCTTTCCATTTGCTGCCTCTCCCACCAGTTCAAAATCGTCAAAAACCTGAAGAAACGCTCCAAGACCGCTTCTTACAACATTGTGATCATCTGTAATCAATATTTTTATCCTGTCACAACTCATTTTCGCCCCTCATTTCTCTATTCCACTGTGTTCGCTTGCTACCCACCCACTCCAATTCGATAGTGGTACCCTCCCCGGGTTTGGATCTGACCTTCAGATTTGCTCCGGTCGTCTCTGCCCGTTCCCTCATGATGCCCAGTCCAAAGTGTTCTGAAGTAACTGCATCCGGTTCAAATCCATGTCCGTCATCTGTAATGCTCAATCCGGCGACAATGACGCCCAATTGTTTATCTTCATTAGCTTTGAAATCTACCAACGCCTTCTTTGCTCCTGAATGCTTTGCAATATTATTCAACGCTTCCTGTGCAATTCGGTAGAAAGCTATTTTCACCTCCAGAGGTAATTGAGATGAGCCCTTGATACTAAGTGTGACAGGAATCCTTGCTCGTCCTGTAATCGCTTCAGACAGCTGCTTGAGCAGATCCTCCAGTGGCGCTTCTACAAGTGTTGCAGGTCTTAACTCAAAAAGCAGCGTTCTCATTTCAGCCAAAGCGCCCCGGGTAAGTTGCCTGATTTCCTCGACCCGCTTCAATCCCTCTTCCTTGTTTTTCTCTAATATCCTGGGCACCACTTCAGCGATGAGACTTGCCGAAAACAGTGTCTGCGTTACTGCATCATGAAGATCCCTGGCAAGCCGGTTTCTTTCAGCAGCAACAGCCATTTCTTCAGCTTGTCTCCGAAGACGCGTATTGTCAATAGCCAATGCTGCCTGATCCGCAAATGTCATGGCCAGACCGATCTCTTCCTTAGTGAAATTTCGTTCGGTCTGCCTGTCATCCTTTTTAAAGTAAAGTGCTATCCCGCCATACACCTCGTCCTTACATATGAGAGGCACAGCCATCACTCCGCAACAGTTGTTTCGAAGCCAATCCAAATGGTTCCCTGCAATAAGGTTCAAATGATCCATTGTATCAATGTCAGAAATGTCAGTTCTCACGACAGGCCTGCGCTCAAGGAACGCTTTCCCCAACACTCCTGCATCCACACTTATATCAATTTTCCCTTTCATATAACTTGGCATTCCATAAGTTGCCTGGAGTGAAAGGGTTTTATTGTCGCTATTTAACTGAAAAAGTGCCGCAGAATCTGTATGGAGAAGTCTTGCGGCTTCCCGTATAATAAAGTCCAGGATCTCCTCAAGCTTTTTGTTGGAGTTCAGTGACCTTAATATATCTCTCAAGCTCTCTGCCACAAACCTTCTTTGCTCGTTTTCCTGCAATCTTCTTTTCTCATCCTGATACATTCTGGCATTTTCAATTCCAATCACAGCACTGGGAGCAAACATTTTAAATATTCTCTCATACTCAGAGTTGAATTCTCCCTCGAAACTGCTGAAGGCGGCAATTACCCCCACAGCCCTTGATCCTGCCATAAGCGGCACACACAGGCATGTATGCATCTGTGTCAGCTCAATAAGTTCATGCTCAGGAGCTTTTTCCAGTCGCTCCTTATTTAGAATCACCGTGCTGTGAAGCAGCAAGCTTTCACCAAACACCGAACCGCGGATTGGTATTCGAAGTCCTATAATATCAACATCCGTGACGCCGGATAAAACTGAAAGCACCAGGTCATCATTGTCTACCAAAAAAACTGCTGTTGAACTTGCATTAGAAAGTCTCCCTGCTTCTCCTGCTATTAGCCTGAGAACTGTATTCAACTCCAGACGGCTGGTTATAGCTTGCTGGATACTGAACATTGTTTTAATTTCATCTGCTCTTTTAGCTGTCTCATTATAGAGCTTCGCATTTTCATACTCAATGGATGCCTGATTGGCAAATGCAGTACCCAGCTCAATATGGTGTGACTTATAATATCCAGGCTCATTATGATTGAGCACCAGCACACCTATCATCACGTTTTTATAAACCATCGGCAGGCCCATCCAGCACCGTACACCGTTATAAACAGTGTCAAAATGCGCTCCCATATTATTTCTAAACGCGGCTGCCATATCATCATCCGAGTAGATATCATCAATCACCATGGATTTCTTACCCTGCAGCAATTCTATGTTGACTGGCAGCGGAAAGTCGCCTTCCTGTCCGGCTTGTATTAGTGAACGGTGAGCAATAATCCTTGCTTGTCCGTTGGTAATAATAAATATTTTTGCATTTTGGTACTCAATGATTGTCCTGAGTTTATCCAAAATAGCTTCGAGTAAAGGCCTTATCTCCATTGTGGAAGCGACAAGATTAGAGACATCCAGTAACGTCTTCAGAAGCTTGGAATCTTGCTGCATAAAGTCCTTGTAGGCTGAATTTTCCATATATCCCTCTGATCAAGATAATACCGAAATCGGTAAAAGCTTTGTTAAATAATAGTCATTCAATATGTCTTAAATTGTATATCAACCTGCGCCAAATATCAAGAACATGTGGAAAGCGGCACGTTTATCTCTACAGATTAATATAATGTAAAAGGCTAATTCCCGACCTGTCAGGAAGGGGCATTTTGCACAAACAGGAGTGATAGAATGCAAACACTGTCTATAGGTTTACAAGGACCTGATGTCAGAGTAGTTCAGAGTTTACTTAATAGAATAGGTTACAATGCCGGTCCTGTCGATGGTGTGTTCGGCAATAGAACATTTCAGGCAGTGCGCGCCTTTCAAAGGAATAACGGTCTTTCTGCAGATGGTATCGTTGGGCCGGCCACCTGGCGTGTTCTCGACAGGCTGCTCAGAGGCTACGATACATATACAGTACAGCCTGGCGACACAATATACTCTATCGCGAGGGCATACTACACTACTGTAAATGCTATTGTGACGGCAAACCCGGGAATTGATCCCGACAGAATCAATGTCGGCCAAAGGCTTACAGTGCCATATGGCATCGATGTGGTTACGATGGATGTGGCTCCGACTTATGAAATAGTACAGCGTCAGATTGAAGGATTGAAAGCCAGATATCCGTTCCTTGAGACAGGTTCCATCGGCAGGAGTGTTCTTGGCAGGGAGCTTTACTATGTCAGACTTGGCCGCGGCATCAGGGAAGTGTCATATAATGCTTCGCACCATGCGAATGAATCAATTACCACACCTCTTGTGATGGAATTTATAGAGAATTATGCGAAAGCCTACTCCACCGGCGCCAGTATTCTTGGCTACAACATACGGGAATTGTATAATCTAACAAGCATATACATAGTGCCTCTGGTAAACCCGGATGGTGTAGATCTTGTAGCTTACTGGCCTAATTATGACAATCCTGCCTTTACTGCAGCCGCAAAACTGAACAAGACAGGGTTGCCGCTTCCAAGCGTATGGAAGGCAAATATCAGAGGTGTCGATTTGAATCTGAATTACCCGGCGGACTGGGATCTTGAGAAGGAAGAGGAAATAGAGCAGGGGATCACAAGCCCCGGCCCGAGAGACTTCGGCGGAGATGCACCACTGTCAGAACCAGAGTCAAAAGCAATGGTCGATTTTACCAGTGCACATAATTTTAGAATCGTCATTGCATATCATACGCAGGGAGAAGTGATTTACTGGCAGTTCCACGATTATGCTCCTCCCCGTGCACTGACCATAGCAAACCAATTCGCGGCCATCAGCGGATATGCTGTTGAAGCTGGCACAGCAGAGGCAGCCTATGCTGGTTATAAGGACTGGTTTTTACAGGAATATAGAAGACCCGGTTATACGATAGAGGTGGGTATGGGCATTAACCCGATTCCACTGGGACAGCTTCCGGGAATTTATCGCGAAAACGAAGGGATCATGCTTTTGGGAGCGGTTGTATAAAGCAGTGTTCAGTCAACCATTGTAAAATATCCTGATAAACCTCTTCTCTATTTATCTCGTTAATAATCTCATGTCTTGCACCAGGATAAAGCTTTATGCGAAGATCTGTTACACCCAGCCTCCTGTAAACGTCATAAAGCTTTTTTGCTCCAACACCGTATTTACCCACAGGATCTTCGTCACCTGACAGGATATAGACGGGCAAATCCAGAGGGACCTTGTCCATTCTATCATACAATTGATAAAGACCACCTAAAAAGCAGTTGAAAAATCCATTGCTTAGCACATTCCCGCAAAAGGGATCCTCATCATACTTTCTGACTAGCTTTTCATCACGGCTGAGCCATGAAAATTCGCTTGCGGGACTTTTAATTGCTTTGTTATAACTTCCGAAGCTCAATTTGCTCATCAAACTGCCGGGCTTCCTATCATCGGATACCCTCACAAGTCTTGATATAAAATAAGCTGAATTAATATCCGCTCCCTTCATCAGGGAAGAGCCGGACAATATTACACCTGAAATCTTGTTTCCATAATGCTTAATGAACTCCTGTGCCAGAAAGGAGCCGAAGCTGTGGCCAAGAACCACCAGAGGAACCCCCGGATACTCCTGCCTTATCATCTCCATAAGTAAAGCCTGGTCCTCTATGGATCCACTAAAACCATCCCTGTCCATATGGCAGGAATCTGAATTCAATTCACCTGTCCTGCCGTGGCCTCTCATATCACATGCATATACGGTAAAGTCCTCTTTATTGAGGTATTGTGCGAATTCCGTATACCTTTGACCATGCTCAGCCATCCCATGAAATATCTGCAGAATACCTCGCGGCTTCTGCGGTGCTCTCCAGCACCAGGTAAATATCTCCTGACCGTTTGATCCCCTGAATGTAAAGCTTTCCTGGCTCATACGACACCTCACTATGGGATTCAGTTCTTCTCAAACTTCATTTTCACATTCTCTGCATATCTCTTTATTTTAAGTGTCGTTGTTTTAATAAATGCACTGTCTTTTACGGTGAACGTACTGATCCGCTTATATAGGGGCATATCCTTGTTTGCATTTTTTACAGCCTCGGATATTACCTTCTTGATCTCCTCTATCGAAGGTGTATGATTTTTCAGTTTCTCCTTTATGGCTTCCAGGTTCGGTAATATATGCGCTCCGACCATAGTCTCACCTGATTTGTCATCTTCATATCCCGTCACCATTGACTCAAGCACATAGGGACTTTTGTTGATATAGGATTCCACTTCCTCCGGGAAAATATTTTTACCATTTTTGGTGACAATGACATTCTTCAGACGCCCTGTTATATAGTAAGCGCCCCTCTTATTGAGTTTACCAAGATCTCCCGTGTGGAACCAGCCATCTTTAAGGCTCTTTTCGGTAGCCTCCCTGTTCTTATAATAGCCAAGCATCACATTGTCGCCTCTTGTAATAATCTCCCCAACCCCGTTTTCATCAGGATTATCGATACGGACCTCAACACCGGGCAACGGCAAACCAACTGAGGCATTACCATAAAAATTATCCCTCTCTCCAATAACCAGCGGCGAACACTCTGTCAGACCATACCCCTGCAGAACCTTGAAGCCCATGCGGTTCAATCCGTTTGAAACTTTCGGTTCAATAGCCGCAGCACCTGTAACGATCAGTCTCAAACGGCCACCAAATGTTTTATGCACACTGGCAAACATAGCACGGCGTATATCGATACCAACAAATTTCAATACCGATCCAACAAACATCATGATGTTGACCATTAGTGTCATTCCTGGTTTTTTCCTGATATGGTCCCATATCTTCTTGTGCATATTTTCCAGAAGCAGCGGTACTGTAATAAGAACTGTCGGCTTAACTTCACCGAAATTCTTTTGTATATGCTTTAGCCCTTCATTGAAAGCAATAGTGCCTCCGCAGTATATCAATAGCAAAAAGCCAATCGTACACTCATAGGTGTGATGAATCGGTAGAATCGAAAGCGAAACATCATTACTATCAACGTATACCGTTTTTATAATGCCCATAATGTCGAAACAGATGTTTTTTTGGGAAAGCATGACACCCTTGGCCAGATCCGTCGTTCCTGATGTGAAAAGCAGTACACTCATAGCCGTTTCATCAATATTGTACTCACTTAAATTAACCTGCTTCTGCTCTAGCAGCTGTCTGCCCTTATCCAGAAGCTTTCTGAATGAAAGGAAGTCCTCGGTATCTTCATCCAGATCCATATTGATGAAGTACTTTACAGAAGCCCCGGCATTCTTTAATGCCAGGATCTCATTAGCATAGCGGCCTGAAAATATCAATGCCTCGGAGCCGCTCCTTTCCAATAGATTCGCCTTTTCTGCCGCCGGAAGTTCCTTATCAAGAGGAACGATTACTCCACAGTGATTTGTCACCGCAAGATAAGAAACACACCATTCATATCGATTTTCCCCCAACACTGCAGTGAAGCTGCCCTGAAGTCCCAAAGAAATTAATGCGGCGCCCAAGGCATCTACGTCATCCTTGAAAAGTCTGTAAGTTATACTTCTGAAACCACCTTCGCTGACCCTAACCCAAAAGGCCGCTTTATCCGGATAAAGTTTTGTACTCTGTTCCAACAGATCTCTGAAATTTCGAATTTGCCTGACATCATAAAGTTTCCTTGAACGCATCGGCAATCACCTCATTAATATATTAAACACAATCTACGTAAACTAATTTATACACTAATCATACCATACTTTTGCAACTTTTATTGCAAACGACAGTAAAATCATTCTTCAGGTAGGCTTCAACAAATTTTGTTCCGGCAAGAAGTCCGGAATACCCGCTAAGAATCTGCTTTACCTCATCAGGATGGAAATAAAAGTACTTGTCTTCCCTGTCAGGCGAGGCGTAATGAAGCAGATTAAAAACGACTGTCTCCCGGGAAAGGCTGAAAAAAAGTTCCAGCGCATTCGCAAGAAACTCCTTGTTGTTGCCGAGGTTTAGATTGAATATGCCTGATGTATACACTACGTCAAAGGAAGCCGGTTTAAAGACATCTTCCTTAAATATGTCCGCACATCTAAATTCCCCATCAAGCTGCTTGCTTTTGGCCTTCATGACCATTTCATCCATTATGTCTACACCTGTATATTTTACATGGATTCCCTTGCTGTTAATGTACTCCAGCAGGTTACCCGTACCACACCCAACGTCCAGAAGACTTTTCCCTTCCAGTTCGGCATTGTCGAGCAAGACATCAAATCTCAACTTCTGTGCCTCTTCGCTTTCCCAGCCAAGAATCCCATACTCAGGGAGATCCATTGCGATATTGCTTTCATAATATGTTATAATTTTTTCAATTTTTTTCATGTACGAGCTCTCCAATATTATTTTATAGTATCATCATATTCTTTACCCATTATGAGGTCAAGAAATAACATAAAAATCCGGTATCTATTGATAGTTTGCAAATATATACAATATTTTGGTATTATAATATTTAAGAACGAAATTATAACAGGAGGATTTAAATGAATAAGGTAATCTGTGTTTACAGCTCCTCAAGCAACTTTATTGATAAAATATATTTTGAACTTGCCTCTGAACTCGGAAAAGCAATTGCCACAAAGAAGGATATTCTGTTGTTCGGCGGCGGGATGCGCGGTCTTATGGGTGAAACGGCCACCTCTGTCCACGAAATGGGCGGCAAGGTGATTGGGGTTATTCCTGAAGCTCTGAATCAGAAGGGTGTCGTCTATGAAACCTGTGATGAACTGATCGTCACAAAGGACATGCGGGAACGCAAATCCATTATGGACGCCAGATCCGAAGCATTCATTGCACTGCCGGGCGGATATGGCACATTGGAGGAGTTGCTGGAAATCATAACGTTAAAACAATTGAAATACCACAATAAGCCTATCGTCATACTCAACCTAAATCACTTCTATGACAATATGCTAAAGCAGTTTGACAGTATTATCGAAAATCATTTTGCAAAAGCGGAAAGCGGCCTGCTGTATCACATCACAGATGATGCTGTCAAAGCACTGGATTACATAGATACATACAAGCCGCTAGAATTTAAGGATAAGTGGCTGACCTGATTCTGTCCGGAATTTCTCAGGCAGTGAGCCCTTAAGGATCGCAAACAGTTATGTCATTTAGCTGCCGGATTGTGTAGGTTCATATCGGATACGGAATTTGGGCAGATGGCTGAGCGTCGTATAATAATTCTCCGCCCAGTCAGATCCCTGCGACGGGTCGTTTAACCCGTCCGCAGGCGGTGCAAACAGTTTGAAAACAAGTTCGCACTCACCCCTCAGGGGATTAATATAGAATGCCGGCATCAAGTCAATAGTTAAAACTCCCGGTTTTTTATAAAACCATTTTCCATTCAGCTCCACCATAGCATTAAGATTTTCTTCTCCCTCGAATACAACTTCACAGAAAACAGGATTCTTTTCAAAGGTCATGGGAATAGCCAGACCATCAGAATCCTCAAAGGATCCCCATCTTAGCTTTACAGGACATTCCACAGCCGCGCCTTTTTCCATAGAAGGCTGAAACCACGGGTCCTGTATGATTTGACGGTATATATCAAATACAGGCTGTGCAATACCGTTGGAAGAGTTGCTCGGATCCTCTGTTTCAAGGCCGAGACGTCCCTTGTCCCTGAACTGGTAGAAGGTGATGCCTGTCAGCCAGGTGGCTTTCTCATCCCTCACCATATTATAGAACTCCTGTATCATATCTGCCTGATCATAGGGTCCTGTCACATCGCCGTCAGCATTGAACTCGGAGATGACCAAAGGCTTAACAACGCCGTTGCATAAATGGCGGAAGCGCTCAAAGGACGCACGGTTTGCATCAAAGATTTGCTTTGTCACAGAACGCTTATGAGTATTTCCACCCGGTTCTGCAATTGTAAACGGCCAGCCCCAGTTCAGTGCCAGATAATAGTCTCCTGACCATATATCTGTCTGCCTGATTGCTTCAGTAAATTCCTTCTCATAATGCATTTCGCCTGTTCCTTTTTCAGGCTCCTCACCAATACACAGAATAGTTCGAATATTGGGCGCCTCCTGTTTGACAATTCGGTGGAAGCGCACATAAAAATCTGCAACCTGCTGATAAGTGTATCGTTTATTAAAAGCAAACCAATTGCCGGTAGCCTCATGATTGATCCTCAGAAGCAGTCTCCCGTAAGGTCTCAGCTCCTGTGCAATCCGCACAAGATATTCATCCGGCACTGCACAATCTACCGTTAGTGTCAGTGTCACATCCTGTCCGTGGCGACGCACATCCTTCATAGAAACAAAAGGTTCTCCCTCTGTGTTTCCGCCAACGCCTCCGGTGTATGGGAAATAATCATCGTAAGCATAATCCCAGGCAAAGGACACGCCTCCGTTTTTATTGAGCTCGCTGGCTCTGGTTGGCCACCCCTTGTCCAGAGGATAATAACAGAACATCAGATTAATGCTTCTGTGCGGCCTTCCAAGCTGGTGAAGGATATAGTCCTGATTTACATATCCGCCACGTTCGCTTCCGTCTCCAAGATCCACTGCACATGCAGCAGGTCCCATACGTAATTTGTAAGCTTTCATCCCCTTATGACCTCCACCGTATTCTAATTGTACATTAATCTCTTCCGGCTATTTTTTCCGCATCTTCGTATACTTCTCCAAAGGTATCCACCGTAACAGTCTTAATGCGCTGCTCCTCACGGGGCCTGTCATTATAATCCCGCTTTACTGCAACGATCCTGTCGGCTTCCTCAATGCCCTCAATTACCTTTCCGAATGCTGCATACTGTCCATCCAGATGCGGTGATTTCTCAACCATTATGAAGAACTGCGACCCCGCGGAATCCGGTCTGGCGGATCTTGCCATAGATATGACGCCCCTATCATGCTTCAGTTCATTATTAAAACCATTTCCTGAAAACTCGCCTCTAATGGAATAACCGGGACCACCCATTCCAGTTCCCTGAGGGCAGCCTCCCTGAATCATAAAACCCGGGATAACGCGGTGGAATATCAATCCATTGTAATAACCGCTGTTCACCAGCGAAATAAAATTCTTAACAGTATTCGGTGCAATTTCCGGATAAAGCTCAATTCTGATCGTGCTACCGTTCTCCATTTCAATAGTAACTATTGGGTTCTTTTGCATGTTTTTATCTCCTTTTTAAAAGATTATAAGTTATACAATAGTATTTTACAAATTAATTTTTTTGTTAGAAATACTCCGTTAGTGTTATTCTGACCCACTTATCGCAGAAATAGCCATAATGGCTTTCCACTACTATATTTTTTAGATCAAACAATGAAATGCACCCTTCTATTCGGATCTGTTTCCCATCCTTACTTCTGGGGTTGTCATCATGGTATTCTTTGTTTTTCCCGGAAGGTGACAGGAAGCTGATCAACTCTCTGGCATCTTCAAACCCTATCATGCCTTTGTTCTCCAGCTTATCATAAATAGACCGGTTTAATTCATCATACCGCCACTGAATATCGTTGACCCTTTTGCCGATAATGCGCTGTGTCCACCCGTTCATGGCAAAGCACCGCATCTCCGGGACGATATAATGGTTTGTGACAACTAGAATCTCTTCATTATTCTCCCGTTGAGGTGCAAAGTAGAATGAGGATGGACAATTCTGCTCACCGGGCTTGTTGATATACCCTTTTTCATCAAAAGCACCCGGATGTATGGTCTTTTCTGTCTTGTGTTTCTCGTTATAATAGTTCCACAGCTTTTTATTGAAGGAAAGATAGCCAAGAGGGTAATGATAGTCATTCCAGCGGAACATGACTCCATTCTGATATGGCACACTGCCGTGTTCAAGAGTGTATCCCTGATCTGGAAGCAGTGGTCTGTACTCCTCCATCGGGTATTGTGCAAAATCCTGTAAAGGCATGGGTGCACCTGCCTCTGCCGCGCAGGAGCGTTCAGACTTTCCATCAGCAATTATATAAAGCCAGGATACTCCTTTAGGCATATTCGCCATAAGATCGGCTGCCGACTGAGCACTGTCAGCGTACTGGACACATATCCGTGTCATCAGTAATGAATTAACGCCAATATTTCTTGGATCACAGTTGGCTCCCGGAGACATGTTGACACCAAGGGCGACACCTTCCAGGTTCATCGCCGCTATACTGCCAACCATACCTGGAGCAGAAACGTTGACAAAGGGTATGGGTGTACGGCTGTCATTGGGTTTAGGTGAGGGATTGTAGATAATCGGAGCTGCTGTGTCCTGAAAAACGTCCGAAGACGGGAATGTAAAATCCCTTCCGAAATAATAACCGTTCCCTGCACTTTTGCCGCAAACAGTAAATGCATTACACATCATTGGAATCATAAAATCTTCAGGTTCAATCCGCAGTTCTTCCCTCATGGAGAACTTGCCTGAATACACCATGGAACATATACTGTCGATCCCCATGTTTAAAACAGTCAGATGATCCATGTCAACCTTAGTCTTCATATTAGTGGCCCTGCACCCGTCATAAATACCCCGGATTTCCTCGCGTATCTCTTCGGGCAGCTTCTGATATGCTGATTTTGACAGTTCATACACAAGCTTACTAAAAACGCTCTGAATCACCTTGATC
>JAEYRF010000227.1 GCA_023409615.1 Bacillota bacterium
GAAGGAAAGGCCCTACAGCAATATGCCCTCGTTCTGAAAGCTAATTCAGATCGTATCAATCCTTTACTTCAGCATATAAAGAATAATACCCGGTCCCTAAGGTTCGGAGCAACATTGACAATTGGTGAATATACGGTTCCCCCTATTTTGTCAAAAATCTTTGCAGAGGATCAAGGGATAAAAATATCAATGGTTGTAGAAAACACTCAGATTCTTCACGAGATGCTTTGGGATGGGAAGATTGACTTTGCTTTGCTTGAGGGGCGCTTTGATAGATCGCAATTCGAGTCCAAGCTTATTTCCAATGAACCCTTTGTTGCTGTTTGTTCTCCGAAAAATAAAATTGCAGATTCTACCCTGGATCTGGATGATGTGCTCAGCGAAAATCTGATCTTGCGTGAAGTCGGAAGCGGTACCCGTGATATTCTTGAACAAGTGTTGTATAGTCAAAATCTAAGCATCGACAGCTTTAGACGTAAAATTGAAGTCGGGAACATGAATGCTATTAAAAAACTCTGCCACGAGAATATCGGCATCACATTCCTATATCGGGAAGCAGCTCATACTGACTTGTCTCAAGGCTATTTAAAAGAGATACCTATACGGCATTTCAATGTTTTTCATCCTTTCAGCTTTGTTTATTTAAAGAGCTCGCCGGATAAGGATCAGATAGAATATTGGTATGAAAGATTCATTTCGTTGAGGAATAGCTACTAATCAAGAGGGGGCTATTGGTTTTGGTTATTGCTTTTGTTGATGATATTTACCGCGGAATGGCTTTATTTATTAGTGTTTCAAACACTATATTAGTTACTATATTAGTTCATCTCGATAAAGTGATAAATAGATATTGAAATATACAGAGCCTTATGCTATTATGTATAACTAAATATCCTAATATTTAGAAGACATGTTTTCTAAATACGGCTCCATTTTCAACTATGAACAAATAATTATTTAATAGGGAGGACGGACTATGACTCAAAAATACAACCGTGTAATTCCTGTAATTGCAGCCATTGCAATTCAGCTATGTCTCGGAACGGCCTATGTCTGGAGTATCTTTCAAAATGGAATAGCAGCAAGTATATTCAAAGGAGATAATGCGGCAGCCGGCTTAACATTCTCACTGATGCTTGCAACCCTCACCGTCGGAAGTACAATAGGAGGAAAGCTCCAACAGAAATATGAAACCAGGTATATTGTCATCTTAGGTGGCTGTATTCTGGCTGTCGGATTTTTCTGTGCATCCTTTGTGACGTCCTCAGCTGCCTGGCTGCTATGGGTTACATATGGAGTTTTGGGCGGAGTTGGAATGGGCTTTTCCTATTCAACAACAATTGCCTGTGCTCAGAAGTGGTTCCCGGAAAAAAGAGGCTTCATTTCAGGAATCATTGTTTCAGCTCTTGGATTTGGCGGCGTTGTGTTCACACCCATCATTGAGATGCTGATGAAAATGTTTGGGGGTCCCGGAGTAGGTGAGTTTAAAACCTTCAGGGTTCTCAGCTTAATATTTTTAGTGGTTTGTACCTTAGGTGGTCTTTGTATTAAAGATCCTCCAAAGGATTTTGTCCCGAAAGGGTATACCCCTCCGGCAGCAGGTACAACTAATGCAAATGTGGACTTCTCTCCCGGTCAGGTATTGAAAATGCCTCAGTTTTATATTCTGGCCGCAACCCTCATGCTGGCCTGCATGGGTGGCCTTATGATGATAGGGTTTGCCAAACCTATTGCAATTGCCAGAGGCATGGCCTCTACCGCTACTATCGGGGTTCTGACAATATCCATATTTAACTCAGCCGGAAGATTATTCTGGGGCTGGGCCGCCGATAAATTGGGCAGGAAAAAAACGATTCTGTTATTACTGGTTGGAACAGCAGTTCTTTCACTTCTTGTCAACCTTGCTACCGGTTACTTGATATATGTATTAATAGGGTTTATCGGATTCTTCTATGGCGGATTCTTGGGTACATTTCCTGCATTTACAGCAGACTTGTTTGGAAGCAAGTATACGGCGACAAATTACGGAATGGTTCTGGTAGGCTTTGGAATAGGTGCAGTGGTGTCTTCCTATGTTGCCGGATACTATAAAAATATTGCAGCAAATGATATTAGTCTCATGTTCCCGGCATTTGTCATCGCATCGATTGCAGCGGTTATTGGAATTCTATTAATTCTCTTTGTGAAGAAGCCAAAAAAAGTGTAGAGTGGCAAATTCGGTTGGAATGACCTAACCTGAGTGTTATTTAACTTTTCTTTTTACCCCCCGCTATAATATGATTATCTCCCAGAAAGTCACTTTTGTGACTTTCTGTTGCAATTCGACTTAAATTGCGTCAGCCTTCTCTGAAGGCTGGATAATCATAACATAACTAAATCAATAGGGGGTGGTAAGTGTTGCGTCATTGGAGAAGCGGCGGCAGAGCATCGATCAAGAGCGTGATGGAAATTCCCCTGGATTGTTTACACTGGAGCCGGCTCTTGGTCTGGATTTTGAAAATAGGGCAAAGCAGCACTGGTGCGAGGAGTCTTGGCTGAATCGCCTTGCCGAGCATCTTATGGCTGAAGGTGTGGATTATAATCTTTCCGATAGTCAGCTTCCAATTGAAGAGATGAAAAAGTACAAAACAATCTATGCGTTGAGTTTTGAGTTAATGAGCAAGGAACTGCAGCAAAAGCTGCTTGATTATCTTAAAAACGGCGGGAGGTTAGTTTTGCCACGCCTGCCGGAAAAAGATCTTACTCAAAAGAGCTGCACCCTTCTTATCGATGCGCTTGCTGAGGACAAAAACCTAAAACTAATGGTCGATGACGGTATTCCACCTGCCACTCTGCCGCCTTATACTGTGTCTGTTTGGGAGGTGGAAGCATGACTCCGACCAACATCCGATTTGAAAACCTAAATCCTTCCCTGTGGAGAAACATAGGAAAATTTACCTAGTGCTTTTTTAAGGAATATACAAAAATCATCTTCCCAACACCTGCTGCCTGCTATTGGAGATTATGTACAAAGGCACGGTATGCCTCCAAATGGTTCTAACCTTGAGAGAAGACGAAATCCTTCGTGTTTCCACACTGGATGACTATTGCTCCTTACTGGGGCTGGATACTGTTGAGGCACTATTGTCTTCTGAGCAGTTGGAACGGATTAAAGAGGCAACATCAGAAGAAGAGATAAGCTGCAGGGTGGAGAAAGACATAGCCATTACTTTCCTGGAAAATGAGATAAAAGCCTATGTGAAAGCGGAGCAGTAAGACGAGCGTGAAATATTTTTATTGTTTACGAGGCTCAATTTTTCTGAGTCTTTTTTTGTATACCCCGTACTGAATAAAAGTAAGCGTCAAAGATATACACGCATAGTATAGAAGCTACAAAGGCAGTACAATCACGATGAATATGGTTGAATAAGTTGAAAAAGTAAGCAAACTTTTTCAACCAGAAACGGAGTGATGGTATGAACACACAAAAAGTAGCAGCAGAGTATCGATTGTCGCAATGGACGCAAGTGATAAAAGTACGTCTCGACAGTGGGCAAAGCATCAAGGATTTTTGTCTGGCTACAGGGATAAGCAGAAACGTATACTTCTACTGGCAGAATAGGCTGCGGAATGCTGCGTGTACAGAACTTGAAAAATCGGAAGAGTCCAGGACTCTTGTGCCAAATGGGTGGGTGCAGCTTTCACCGCCACAGCCGCAGTCGCAGCAAATGAAAGCAACGCTCGATATCGAGATCAGCGGTTGTCGTGTCACTGCTTATAC
>JAEYRF010000213.1 GCA_023409615.1 Bacillota bacterium
AAAATAGCAAAAAGAGAGCCTAAACTGTTTGCCCACTGGCAGATGGGAATTCTGCCAACGGCTGAATAATGGGAGCCGGATGAGCTGAGAGGTTCACGTCCGGTTCTGAGAGAGCCTGAGGGTGAGATTCCCTCGGGCTACTTACCGCCTTTTGATGATTATATCCTGTGCGAAAGGCCGTCAACAGTGACGTTCGTATATTGCCTCTCAGGAGGGTATCAGAAGTAACTGCCCCGGATGTCTCCCTGTGAAGATCCCGTGCAGATGAAACAAAAAAGGAGAATCTATATGTGTGGAATTGTTGGTTATATAGGTAAAAAAAAGGCTGCCCCCATATTAGTCAATGGGCTGAAAAAGCTGGAATACAGGGGTTATGATTCGGCAGGTATCGCGTTGTTTGAGGATGGCAGGCTTTCTGTAGTGAAATGCAAGGGAAGGCTGGCTGCGCTGGAAGAAAAACTGGGCGGTACAACGATTGGAACGGTAGGAGGAAATATCGGTATCGGCCATACCAGATGGGCAACCCATGGCGAGCCCAATGACGTAAACTCGCACCCGCATCTTAGCAATTCCGGAAAAATCGCAGTAGTACACAACGGAATAATTGAAAACTATATGAAACTTAAAAAGTTTCTGACATTACAAGGCTACGAATTCATATCAGATACGGATACAGAGATTGTCGCACAGCTTGTGGATTACTATTACAAACAAAACGGTGATATCCTAAAAGCTGTCATGGAGTCAATCGACGAATTGGAGGGCTCCTATGCATTGGGTGTCTTATGCTCCGAATGTCCCGAAAAATTCGTGGCGGCCAGAAAGGACAGCCCGCTGATCGTAGGACTGGGTAAGGGGGAGAACTATATCGCCTCCGATATTCCGGCGATCCTGGAGCATACCAGAGACATCTATATCCTGGAAGACAAGGATGTAGCTGTATTGAGCAAGGATGGCGTCATTGTATATGACAACTACGGTGTGGTGTCTCAGAAGGAAGTCTTTCATGTGGATTGGGACGTGGCGGCCGCTGAGAAATCAGGCTTTGAGCACTTCATGATGAAAGAAATGTTTGAGGAGCCAAAGGTGATCAGGGATACGATGAGCCCCAGAATCAGGTATGGAAGAATCGTATTGGATAACATCAGCATCACTGCGGAATACCTGAAGGGCATTGAAAAGATATTTATAGTAGCATGCGGAACTGCATTTCATGCTGGGATGGTAGGTAAATACCTGATAGAGAAGCTGGCACGCATACCTGTCGAAACAGATCTTGCATCTGAATTCAGGTACAGAGATCCAATACTCAATTACAGGAATCTGGTCATCATCATCAGCCAGTCCGGCGAGACCATCGATACGCTGTTTGCGATGAGAGAAGCGAAAAAGAAGGGCGCGAGGGTGTTGTCCATTGTCAATGTTGTGGGCAGCTCCATCGCCAGGGAATCCGATGATGTTCTTTACACCTGGGCGGGTCCTGAAATTGCCGTTGCATCCACAAAGGCGTACAATACACAGTTGACAGCACTGACACTTATTGCACTGGATTTTGCCTGTAAGAGGGGTACTCTGGAGGAGGCCCAGTTGGCCGGTATCCTTGAGGGGATGAGTACCCTGCCTTCTGCCGTAGAAAAGATTCTGTTCCACAGAGAAGATATTCAGCGGTTTGCCTCTGAGCACTACAACGCGAAAAGCATTTTCTTCATCGGCAGGGGTCTGGATTATGCACTTTCCATGGAAGGCTCCCTTAAGCTGAAGGAGATATCCTACATCCATTCTGAGGCCTATGCCGGCGGTGAACTGAAGCATGGCACAATTGCACTGATAGAGGACGGTACACTCGTGGTCTGCCCAATGACGCAGGACAGTCTGTATGAGAAGATGGGCAGCAACATCCGCGAAGTCAAGGCCAGAGGCGCCACAGTGCTTGCAATCACACAGCAAAAGAACACGGAGGTGGAGAAGCTGGCTGACATAGTAGTCTTCATACCCGACATCGACCCGCTGCTTGCGCCCATCGCAGCAGTCACCACGATGCAGCTGTTCGCTTACTACATGGCCGTGCTCAAGGGCTGTGATGTGGATAAGCCGAGGAACCTTGCGAAGAGCGTGACGGTGGAGTAGGGGATTGGGGGATGGAGTGGGGGGCTGTTGAGAGAGGTGTAAGACCCGGGGGAAGAAAAGAATAATGAGGTTAATTGGGGATACAGGTATTACTGTATCCCTAATTAGCTTGAAGCCATTCTGTATCGGTCTTAGGTGTATCTAATGATTCAAATCATATTAAATCCTTTTATTTCAATCTAATTATATATAAGAAATAGATGTATAGAATTGTAAACTTAGAGGTAAACGTAACATCGCGGATTTCCTGGAAAGGAGTTAATAACATAGCTGTTAAGACATCATTCATCAAATACTTAAGTATTTTGCAGGAATATGGGTATTTAATGTGGAAATTATTAATTATCGAACGTCGCCTATGATAAAAGAGTAAAGAATGCCTTAATTGCAAATCGAAATGCAACCCTTTCAACCTGCACCGACCTTTCTAAAATTTGAAAATCCATACGACCTGAAAGGTTGCATCCCAGCGTACAAATTTGGCGAGATGTCAGGGCGGGCGGTTACGCCCGTTCATCGGAGCGCAGCGCAGACCCTTGATATCCCATAATACTATATCCTTTTGTCCTCGGTCTGTCATGACAGACCGACTGCCTTCCGGCGAGGACGGGGTTTGGGGCAGAGCCCCAAGGTTTAAAATAATTCTTCTATTTGCAATCCTTTCTGCTGCCGAATATACAGTATGTTGGCGGATGAAAGGAGAGTAACCATGTCAACATTTTTCACTTACGAGGAGAGATTAACCCTCCAAAAACACCTGAAGGAAAGCCTATCCTTCAAAGAAATCGCCCGCAATTTGGGCAAAAACCCGAGCACCATTTCAAGAGAGGTTCGCAAGTATCTTTCAGAGGTTGCTACCGGGTATCCAGGCTTTCCGTATAACGCCTGCAAAAATCGTTTCAACTGCAGGAAGAAAGATTTATGCGGCAAGGAGTGTACGAGAACATCCACGGTATACTGCAAGCTCTGCCCGAAGTGCAATGATAACTGCCGGGACTTCATTGAGGAAATCTGTACCGCAAGGTTTCGGATTCCATATGTCTGCAACGGCTGTGAGCAAATCGGCAAATGCACCTTGCTGAAAAACCTCTACGATGCGGAGCATGCCCATGTCAAAGCCCACAAAACCATTTCGCAGTCCCGCAGCGGTTTATGCATCTGCGAGGAAGAGGTTGCCAGACTCAACGCAATCATCAGCCCTTTGGTCAAACAGGGGCAATCCATCCACCAGATTTATGTGTCCCATGAAGACGAGCTCATGTGCAGCGAGAAGACCATCTACAACTACATAGACGCCTGCCTTCTGGATGTACGCAACATCGACCTGCCCAGGAAAGTGAGGTTCCGTGAACGCTACAAAAAGCCGGAATTCAAAGTGGACAAGGGCTGCAGGATTGGCCGTAATTATGAGGCGTTTCAAAGCTTCATGGAAAACAACCCAGATACGGCGATTGTCCAAATGGATTCTGTGATTGGAACCAAAGGCGGCAAGTGCCTGCTGACAGTGCATTTCGTAGAAACCAGCCTGATGCTTGCTTTTCTGAGGGAAACCAATACATCACAATCAGTAATCAACGTATACAACGACCTCGACCAAAGGATAGGGCGCAGGCTGTTCCGGAAGCTGTTCCCTGTCATACTGACAGACAACGGCAGCGAGTTCTCCAATCCCAAAGCCATTGAGTATGGACCTGAGAAGTACGATAATTTGCGTACACAGATCTATTACTGCGATGCCGGTTGTCCTCATCAAAAGGGAGCAATTGAGGTCAACCATGGACTGATTCGCAGGGTGCTTCCCAAAGGCTCAAGCTTCAATCATCTGGCACAGGAAGACATTACATTAATGATGAACCACATCAATTCCTACAAAAGAAAAAAGCTGAACAACCGCAGTCCCTACGAGACGTTCAGCTTTCACCACGGAGAAGAGGTCTTACAAAAACTTGGATGTTCACCGGTGCCCGCCGATGAAATCCTGATAAAGCCTTCTCTTCTCAAAAGATAGACCTTAAAACAAGTGCCGCCAACTCATGTATACTCATACATAAAACAGGGGTGGATTCTCCGATTACAAACATATCGAGAGGGCGTTCACCTCCGCTTGGCATGCCTGTTTTTCCTTATCATACGCCAGATAAATGAAAAAATCAAACCGCATTTGGGTTACAAAAATGGCTTTTCGTTTTCAAAACTGGCTTCTTGGATACAAAACTTGCGTCTCGTTTACAAATATTCAGTTGTCAATTTACAAACTTGCATTTCGTCTTTCAAAGTGGCGTCTCGTCTTTCAATTGAGATATAATAATCAAATAAGATATATGGAGGTCGACGGTGTTGAGGCTATATATTACAAGGCATGGTGAAACAGTAGTGTGCAAAATGAAACGAGGATTCGGTATAGCTGCACTGGCAGTGTTTATTTTTCTGAATTTATCAGCATGTAATACTAATAATCAAAATGCATCGGTGATTTACTCAGATGAATTGTCAAATTCTATAAGTCAGTCTAATACTACATCAACAACTGAATTCCAGATTTCACAGAGCGCTGAACCCTCACGGAACGCTGAAACTTCACAGGATACTGAATCCCCACAAAACAACCTGGTTTCCTATTGGGATGAATTTGCTGAAAGCTATGGTGGCTCAGAAGCATATTTTAGTGAGGTTCCAATAGATGTTGATTTATTACCATTATATATTGCCGGGATGCGGCATACGGATCCATATGTCAGATGGACGTGTGCATATAAGGCTTTTAATTATGAATGGGATGAAAGAAAACCAGAAATTATTACAGCTCTGCAGCCGCTGCTGACAGATGAGGTTCAGCAAGTACGGGAGGCAGCTAAATTCTCTACAGAGGTGTTGACTGAATCATTTTCAGGTCCTGAATTCGTACCTTCTCCCAACGGTAAAGACATAGCGTTTAATCCTTTTCCTAATGCCCGTTTTAACGATGGAAAGGTATGGGTCTATTTTGGCGAAAGCCGGCAATTATCAATGGTTTTACAGCTCTTAAGCATTGGCGGGGATAGTGGAGTAGCAGGGCATATTCAATGGAGTCCCGATGGATCGAAGCTGGCTGTTGGTGATGGCGGACGATTGTGGTCAAATACAGTAATATTGAATTTGGATACTTTGACTACCAATAAACAAGATTTGTTTTCATACCTTGCTGAAAACAGTGAGAAGTTTGGTTATAAAATAGGCGACTATCAGCGGCCTGATCCTGCTACTCGTTTTTTGGAGTGGAGTCCTGATAGTATGAAGGTATTGCTTTCATATTATTTTGCTGAAGATCCGGAAAAATGGCAGTCAGGTTATGCTGTATATAATAGTGAAACAGATAAGTATGAGAGGATTATGACAAATGAAGCATCAGCCGATGAATATCCTCAACTTGACAAACCGGATGGGTTTCATTGGTAATCCTCTTTGTGTGATATGGAGAGAAAGCATACTATAAAAGTGGACTTGGAATCAGGAGCGTTGGATTTCATCCAAAATCTTTAAATCCCGCAGCTTCTGAAAAGGATGGTGATCCGGTGCTTAAAGAAGGGAGTTAGCTCCTACTTAAAAAACGGCAGAATGTATTTCACCAGGAACCATAAGAAACCAAAAAATATGATAACATATGCCGTATACTTGATAAAAGCTATCGCAACGGCCGTATAATCAGCTTTCTTTTCAACATGGGTATTTTTATATTCGCCGCTTTTGTCAGTTTCCTGCATAATAATCCTCCTGTGCAACTTTAGAAATAGTATTGCCTGTAGAGCTTTTTTGATGCAAAAAAAGGGTTAATTGAAAAAGTAAATGCACCCGAGAAGACGTAAATGCAACGTGGAAAAAGTAAACGCAATAAGGATAAGGTAAATGCAACCTCAATGCGACTGAGTTTACAGGGATATTGTACATTTTCTTG
>JAEYRF010000219.1 GCA_023409615.1 Bacillota bacterium
GGACGATACGAGAGATGCCCCCTTAGGTTCATTTTGCTGTGTCAGTACATATGAGGATTGTATTATATTGCTCTCCGCCTTTTCTAACGATGTAGAGTTCCTCGACCTCGATTATTATTTAGGCGAAGATTCAAAGTGTTCCGGGTTAGATGTCCTTGTTTTTATGAAAGAGCACGGAATACATCCCAATCATATTAACATTCATTCTTCTCACGAGACTGGCGCTCCAAAAATGTTAGAGTATGTAAGAAAGTATTTCCCTAATTCACTTGTTACCACAAATAAATTTCGTGTTTAACTTCGTTCATCATCACTCTCAGCGCAAATGAGGTTAAATTAAAGTCCTGGACAGGTTACCTGTGCAATGTGCCTCTGCATGAGGCTTAACCGGCTGCAAATGTAATATAGTAAGTTCTCCGCACTTTCTATGTTGACTGTTCTCCTTTCAGATATTAACCGCATCTGCAAGGCTATAAATAAATAAAGCAATAAGATATTCAGGAGCGATTTGACAAGATTTTTATTCCATGCTAAACTCAAGATGCTAAACCCGAGTTTGTTGTTTCGGTGACGCATCATAATCTTTCATTTTATAAGTTTTACTTGGGTGAAGTCTGCCCATCTGTATTTAACAAACTATTTAATCATTATGAAAACGAGGTCTGAAAGGCCTTGAAATTATCAGCACTTTCGCATAAGGAAGTGCTATATTATTATCTTTTATAGCTCCTAAATGAATCAAAATTATTTAATCGATTCTATCGATATGCATATCGGGCGATGTGACGCCTGATAAAATTCTGTTGCACACTTTGTGCAAAATCTCAAAAACATTTTTAGTGGAGGCTTCTCTCCAAAATCCATATTCCTTTTGACAAACCGCCTGGTATCCACGGTTTGCCTTATTTACGTGATACCATTCTGTGCTGCCGTCACATCGGTAGCACTACTTTGATAGTGAAACAATTTGTGTCCTGCATATGCGCAGGGGAAGGAGTATAACAATGCTATTAGTTAGTTCGTTTGCAAAAGACCAGCAGGATGTTATTGCTTTGTGCCTAGCCTTTGGGCTTCGTTGTAGAGAAGCAATATTACTTTGTTACAAGGATATGACTATCTCCGAAGAAAAAATCGAAATTGTAGTTCCAGGTTTCGCAGGTTATCATCGCACTATTACTGCCATTAGAACTTACGAACCAGAGCTTCGTAAAGTTATACGAGAAAAAGGAGTACATAACCCCGAAGACTTGTTCATCGACCACAAGATATCAAAATACCTGGATATACATGCATTGAGAATTAAAGCAGCAAAAGCTCATTACAAAGAACTTAAGGTTGATGGGGAGCTCTCTGAAGAAGAAATACTTAAGAAAGTCACAAAATTCCTCGGTCACAATCGGGTTGAAACTACTCTTAAGTTTTACCTGAGTTAAGGAGGATACTACTATGAATACACTTGAGAAGAAATACAAAACAATACAGGACCTTCCGCTTTTCTTTCCGGTTGAAACGCTTGCAAAGATTATGGGTATTGGCCTTGCCAATGCCTATGACCTCTGTCACCGGAAAGGTTTTCCGGCCATATTCATCAAGCGTCGTATCGTTATTAGCAGAGATGCATTTATAAAGTGGCTGGAGAATCAAAGCAAGTAGAAGACACTTCAATTATTTTCTAAAAAATGTTATACTGAAGGGGTTGGGTGCTCTTTGACAATTTCATTTGTCAACTGCATATAACCCCTTTGGTACTAACACTATCAAAGGAGGATTATATTTTATGAGTAAGAAAAGTACGAAAATAACGAAACCAAAAAGGAAGAACAATGGCGAGGGCAGCATAATGCAACTGAAAACCGGCAGATTTATGGGTAAGATTATGATAGGCCGAAAAGCCGACGGCAGCCCAAATCGTCCTACAATCTATGGTCAGACCCTAGCTGAGGTTGTTAATAAGATAAACGAACTGAAGTACGAGTTCAATCATGGCATTTATGTAGAACCAAACCGCACTAAGTTTGGAGAATGGCTTCTATTATGGCTCGAAACATATAAGCAAAAAAAGCTCAAAGCGAGGACTTACGATTCGTATGAGACTCAGATAAATGCTAATATTATTCCTGCTATCGGTCACATCCCCTTAAAGGATTTGAACACAAACCTTATTCAACAATTTTACAATGACCTATATGATGACGGAAATAAGCTATCTTCAGCGTCTGTAAGGAAGATACATCAAATCATCAACTCCGCGCTTATAAAAGCTCAAGCCATTGATATGATTGTAAAAAATCCTGCCGCAGGAGTAGAATTACCTCCTCTTGAGCCCAAGCTTGTAAAAGCCTTTACAGTATCTGAGCAAGAAGCTTTTTTTGTAGCTGCAAAGGATTCCGATTATTGTAACGCTTACATATTCGCTGTTAATACCGGTGTCAGAGAAGGCGAGCTTTTACCTTTATGTTGGAGTGATATTGACTTTGTAAATAGTCGTGTAAGTATCACAAAGACGCTCATATATGTTAGGGATAGAAAAGGCACATCCGGCAACGGTTACATCCTTAAAGTACAGGACTCCACAAAAACGAAAGCCGGGACACGTTCTATACCTTTGACAGAAAGCTACCTCAGAATACTGAAAGAGATGAAACTTAAAAACAGTTCCAAAAGCCAGCTTGTATTCCCATCGAGAAAAGGAACATTTATTGAACCGCGCAATTTTCAAAGATGCTTTCAGAATATTTGCAAAAAAGCCGGACTTGTTGGATTTAACTGCCACACTCTCAGGCATACATTTGCCACCCGTTGCTTTGAATATGGAATCGTACCGCATGTAGTAAAAAAATGGCTCGGTCACAAAAGACTTTCTCACACACAGGAAATTTATACACATGTTATGCCCGATAAAGAGAATGAAGCTATAGAGAAGCTGGAACGCGGCACTTCTAATCGTAAAGCCAACATACATGCAAATTTTGAAGCGCCAATTTCAAACCCATTTTTAACCCAATTTTAACCCAATTACGATGATTTTTGATGATAAAAGATGAGTTTAGATGAGATGTGGAATAAAATGAGAAAGCCTTGAAACACTGTAAACTAAGCATTTCAAGGCTTTCAAGTTGGAGCCCTCAATCGGAATTGAACCGATGACCTCATCCTTACCATGGATGCGCTCTGCCGACTGAGCTATGAGGGCGTGTTATGCGGGGCGTTGGTAGTGCGGCTGGCTGGCGGCCGGACGATGGCTTTTGGCCGGTGGTTCCAGGCTTTGTGTGCGGGTAAGCAACGGTGCCCTGCTATATATTCAGTTTTGGAGCGGGTGAAGGGAATCGAACCCTCACAATCAGCTTGGGAAGCTGATGTTCTACCACTGAACTACACCCGCAAATATATGGTTTTATACAAGCTTTATTTGCCTTTAATCTTACTGCCTTGCGCGTGTAACGTATTAATTGCAAGGCTTTTACCCACGCAAGACATTATACCACAGGCCCATCTGTCTGTCTATATCAAAATTAATACCGCTATTTTATGTGTAATTTTCCATTTATCCCCTCTAAGCAAAAAAATTTTACGCTTCCTGCATTAAAATTGTAGTTTTCTGTAGTTCCGTAGCGCATCTTGAAAGGTGTTGCAACTTACATTATACTTGAAGTATAAGTCAATGCATGTATTTAACGCTTTGGAGGTGTTTATATGTACAAACGTTCCAGTATGCGGGTTAAAGGGTTTCTATCTTTGATTTTAGTGCTTATGCTTATTTGTATGAGTCTTATTCCGATAATTGCCCAGGAAGATGAGCCAGAGCGCCTGTCTGACCAGGATGATGAACTACATAACGACGGACCACAGCACAATGCTTACACCTTCAGCGGCGGGAAGGGTACTGTGCAGGATCCCTATATAATATCTTCGGTGGATGATCTGCTGGTCTTCACTGAAGCAGTAAAAGATGGCAATTATGCACAAAGCTCTTACAGGCTTACTGCAAACATCGATCTGGGAGACAATCTCTGGACTACTCCCTTTTATGATGGACCTGCCTTCATAGGTACCTTTGACGGAAATGGCAAGAAGATTACTATAAGGCAAATTGCTGACGGTGATAAGATGGGACTGTTTGCCAGCACCGACAGAGAGTCTCTCATAAAGGATCTTACTGTTAACGGGCAGATTAGCACGTCCATATCAACCTCGGGCGATACTTTCTTCGGTTTAATTGCAGCCCGTGGTGAAGGAAGGATTGTAAACTGTATCTCTGAAGGAAAGGTTGATTTGACTGTAAGCGGTCCCGGAGAGTTCTCCTTTGGAGGGATCACAGGCAGACTGGGAGGCAGTATTGATAACTCAATAAACAAGGCAATTCTCACACTTAATAAAAGCGGCGATGGAAAGCTTATGATGGGCGGTATAACCGGCGATGCCATGGGAGAGAATGTGCGGCTTTCCGGCCTGACTAATCAGGGTGCTATTACTGCTACCCTTAACAATCAAGCCAACATAGGTGGTTTGGCGGGATTTTGCGGGTTCGGTGCTGAAGCGGAGAACCTCCTGAATCTGAGTAATATAACCCTGAAGCAGACTGCAACTGCAGCTAGGTCAATGTCTTTTGCAGGAGGTGTATTGGGAGAATTGAGAGATAGCCAAATGGACAAGGCCCTCAACAAAGGCAACATATTCTTTGAATATACTGGCCCTTATGTCGAAGAA
>JAEYRF010000076.1 GCA_023409615.1 Bacillota bacterium
TGGCGGCGCTGACCGCTGCGGACGAGCTGGACCTGTTCTCCATCGGGGAGAAAAAGGTGGCGCTCTTTGCCCTGATACCCGACAACGACACCAGCTTCAACTTTCTGGTGTCCATCCTTTATACGCAGCTTTTTCAGCAGCTATTCCACTGTGCCGACCATAAGCACGGCGGGAGCCTGCCGGTGCATGTGCATTTTGTGATGGACGAGTTCGCAAATGTGAATTACTATTTAAGATGACAAAGGCAAAGAAAAAAGGGACGATCCATGTTATAATATAAAATTATAGCTATAAGGAGAATCCTAATATGTCAAAAACAAAGGCGGAATGGCTGAAAATATTTAGAGAACAGGCTGATAAAGAGTATACTACAATTTCGGCAATGAAGAAAACCTATAAAGATAAAGCTAGTGACATGAATAAAAGTATCAGTTATATGAGAGATGCTTATATTTCACGTTCAAAAGAAGGAGCTAGTAGTCAAGATGTTACGAGTGGAAGTTTATTAGAAAGCATTCTACTGATTACATATGTGTCGTATATCGTAATGTTAGAATATAGGAATAAATTTTGGCCATATGAGTACATGTCCTTTGCCCGACGCATTGGGGAACTATGGGAGCCTTTTTGCAAATTAGCTTTTGAATACCCCATTAAAATGCTTAAACGGGTACAGCCCCCTACTTTTGAAAAAGTTCAGAGGACTTTAATAAGTGATGCGGTGAGTTTTATAAATGGTCTGGATTTGCCAACTGAAACAAAGGATGCCTTAAAGAAATACTATGAAATTCCATGGCGTATGGTTGATAGCGGTGGAATCAAGCTATCTTTAGATTTGCATTTCATTCAAGATGATGTTAATTGCAATTGTGATTTCAAAAGCGGCTTTAGTTCAAATGAAAAAGGAAATACAAATAGGCTATTATTAGTCGCAAGTATCTACAGATTTTTATCAGATAAGCAAAGAACTATATTGTTCGTTCGTCAAAGTGAGGATCAAAACAATCACTATTTACAGACACTCAAGAACTCAAAACTATGGGAAGTTTATTGTGCAAATGATGCTTATACTGCTATTAACGGTTTTACTGGAATCGATATTAGAAAATGGTTGGATATCAATGCAAAATGGGCAGAAGATATAGATGCTGATTTTCGTTCCCATTTAGAAAAAAATGATCTTCTCAAATATTTGACTTGGTAAAAAGGGTGTAATAAGATTACTTAAGATAAAACTTAAGATGAGGTCAGCATTTATGAAAAACATTTATTGTTCTTACTATACCAATTCCGATCCGATAACTAGCTATATGGTTGAACGATTGGCTGTTGAAAAAGACAACAAGGTCTTAGAACCATCTGCAGGTGAAGGGATTTTTATTGATAAGCTAATTGAGAAAGGCATTTCACTGAATATTGATGCCTTAGACATAAATAGTGATGCTATCAATATTCTTAAAAATAAATATGCCGATAATCCTTCTGTTACTGTTAGGGAAACCGATACGCTTCTTGATGAAAAGCTAGATCAATTTTCATCAGTTCATATTTGGTTAAAAGAAACTGATACTCTAATGGATGAACAACTTGATTTTTTCAGTTCTCAAAATGGATACTATGATAGGATAATTGGAAATCCTCCTTACGGGGCATGGCAAGATTATGCTAAGCGAGATATTCTAAAAAAGAAATATGCCGGACATTATGTTAAGGAGACATATTCGCTTTTTCTTCTCAGGTGTTTATCGGTGTTAAAGACACACGGCAAACTTTCTTTCATTATTCCAGATACATTTATGTTCCTCAACATGCATACAAAATTGAGAAGAATACTACTTGCTAATGCAAAAATAGAAGAGATTCTATTATTCCCTTCAAAATTCTTCCCAGGAGTAAGTTTTGGTTATTCAAATTTATCTATTATAACTTTACAAAGAGCATCTCAACAAGAAGCATTAGACAATTCAATTCGAATAATAAAGGGTTTCAGAAGTGTTGAAGAGTTATCTCTTGCTTTAAATGAGAATTTACCCAAGCATCTTTCAGTATACAATATGATACAAAAAGACATATTGAATAATCCTGATTATAGATTTGTTCTCGCTGACGAAAGCACTTCAGCTATCCTTTCTGCATGTAACGAAACATTGGAACACTACGCAGATGTTGTAACTGGTTTTTATTGTGGCGATAACAAGAAGTTTATCAGAGTTAGTAGCAATGAGGTTAAAGGGTCAAAAGGTTATTTAACGATAGACGATAGCTTAGTTGTTGAGGATACAGATTGTAATGGAATTGACGCCCCGGAGGCTTACGTTCCTTATGTTAAAGCATCTCCTAGAATGCGTTATGTTCGAGAAATCAATGATTGGTTTGTAAGATGGGATAAGAAAACAATAGTATTCTACAATAAGGATACGAAAGCTCGATTCCAAAATTCACAGTACTACTTTAGAACTGGAATTGCTATTCCTATGGTTAAATCTAATACAATAAAGGCTACATTGATGGAGAATAGTGTTTTTGATCAATCAATAGTGGGCATTTTTCCAAAAGACAAAAGGTATACAAACTATATTCTTGCATTAATGAATTCAGATGTTGTAAATAAAATGATACACGTAATTAATCCGACGGCAAACAATTCTGCAAATTATGTGAAAATGATACCTTTTATTGTTCCAACAACTATCCAATTAGAGAAAATTGATAAACTCACGAGAAACGTGATCACGGCTGTAAAAACAGGCAATTACGATATTGTTAATAAGCTGCATGAAGATATCAACAGCAGTATATCAGAAATTTATACTTCTAAAATTAGTGTAGTTATTGAACAATATGGATGAGCACATACGCTTTTAGAAGACGACGGATAAACTACCGCCGTCTTTTTTTATGTTCTTTTTTGGGTCAAAAAACCGAATAATCGATACCGAAAACAAACAATTACGAAGGAGGTTCTAATTATGTCCCGGATGTCAAAAAAGCGACGCATTGAATTGGCGTATTTCTTGAATGAACGAAACCGGATAACTTATAACCCGCAATGCTGCAAATGCCAGAAGGACTGCAAACAGAGTTTTCGAGCAGTCCTTATTTTTTGCCCAAAATACCTATCAAAGCGAAAGGACGCAAAATAAGATGTCAGAAGCAGAGCTCAAGTTGATCATGATGAATGAGGTGCAGGAACAAGCCGTGAAGTGGCTGTGGTATCCATATATCCCTTTCGGAAAGGTCACGGTTGTACAGGGTGATCCGGGCGATGGCAAAACCACATTTGTACTGGCTCTCACAGCTCTTATTACCAATGGCAAAAGAATGCCGGAAAGCAATGAGGATACAGAGCCATCTGTGATAATCTATCAGACTGCCGAGGACGGTCTTGAGGATACCATTAAGCCGCGATTAACAGCGCTTGGAGCTGCCTGTTCCCGGGTGGTGGTCATCGATGAAAGCGAGAAGGATTTAACTCTTATCGATGAGCGCATTGAACAGGCCATAAGAGAAACCAAGGCAAGGCTCTTTATCATTGATCCCCTGCAGGCGTATCTTGGTGTAAACGTTGATATGCATAGAGCCAATGAGATTCGCCCGGTATTCAAAAGCCTTGCAGGCGTTGCAGAGCGCACTGGATGCGCGATTATGATACTTGGTCACATGAACAAAATGAGCGGCGCTGTGAAGGGCCTTTATCGCGGCTTAGGCTCCATCGATATTGCCGCAGCTGCAAGAAGTATACTTCTTATCGGCAGAGTCAAAGACAGCCCGACCATGCGCGTTATGGCACATTTGAAAAGCAGTCTTGCTCAGGAAGGGCAATCAATCGCGTTTGATATTGGCGGCGATACAGGTCGCTTTGCATGGATTGGCAAATATGATATCTCCGCTGAAGAACTACTCAACGGCGGCGGCCAAGGCCGAGCCGCTCAGACTACCAAGAAAGACAAAGCCATGGATATGCTTCAAGAGCTTCTATCGGATGGAGCTATGCCCTGTCAGGATATCTATGAGTATTTCGATGACGCTGACATTGGTAGGCGGACAGTCGATAATGCCAAGAAAGACAAAGGCATTGTCTCATTCAAAAAGGGTGCAATATGGTACTGGAAATTGCCATGAAGGAACAACGCAACATTTCATAGTGTGTAAGGATGCCTCGGCCAATCTCGCACACATAAGAGTGTTGCGTTGTTGACTTCGCGCCCAAAAAGCCGCCGGCAGGCCACACCACTAAGCGTGCTTAGTGTAGTGT
>JAEYRF010000099.1 GCA_023409615.1 Bacillota bacterium
GTAGCTGAGGCAGTGAACAGAAAGCTTGTGATAGATCAGGAATCTCTGGATAAAATGAATGAATTCTTTTCCACAAGAAACAGACCGATGACTAAAAACAATATAAAGCAGGCTTATTTACCTGAGGGAAGCATTATAATAAGGAATAAAAATGGAACAGCTCCCGGCTGTATCATAGAGCAGGATGACAAGGTTGTTATTATGCTGCCGGGTCCGCCTTCTGAAATGATACCTATGTTCGAAGATTCTGTAATGCCGTTTTTTGAGGCAAAATCGGAGTTCAGACTGGAATCCAGATTTATTAGGATCTTCGGCATCGGAGAATCTGAGGTAGAAGATCGTCTTCTTGACTTGATTGATGTACAAACCAATCCAACCATTGCACCTTATGCAAAGGATGGCGAAGTGACGCTGAGGATTACTGCCAGATACATTAAGGATAAGGACGGGGAGGATATCATTACACCTGTTGAGAATGAAATAAGGCGAAGGATGGGTGATTCGGTCTATAGTAATGATAATAGAAGCCTGGAAGAGGTTGCCGCGAACTTGCTGATGGAGAGCAGTATGACAGTGGCACTTGCTGAATCCTGTACAGGCGGTCTTCTTGCATCCAGACTGACGGATAACCCGGGTATTTCTGCGTCCTTTGACAGAGCGATCATAACATACAGCAATCGTTCTAAAGTAGAGGAACTGGGTGTAAAACAGGCAACACTTGATCAGTACGGTGCTGTAAGTGAGCAGACCGTTGAAGAGATGGCTGAAGGTATCCGCAGAGTTTCCGGAACGGATCTGGGTATTTCAGTCACCGGTATTGCAGGACCGGACGGCGGTACACCTGAGAAGCCGGTAGGTCTTGTATTCATTGCATTGTCGCATAAAGATGGAGTGATTGTAAAACGCCTTAACTTGTGGGGAAACAGGACAAGGATCAGAAATGTCACCTGCCTGCATGTTTTTGATATGCTCAGAAGACATCTGATTGCTGTGAAGGAAAATAACTGACAGCCCGGGAGGATAATGATTTGAGGCAATTGATAGATAGCCGTGTCTCCACTGCGGCAATTATCGTTATATCTTCTATGGTGCTTAGTAGATTAACCGGTTTTTTCAGGGAGACAATGCTTTCGTGGAAGGTGGGACTCAGTTGGGTACAGGATGCATATGTTGCCGCTTTTGCAGTCCCGGATATGATGAACATTCTGCTGGTAGGCGGTACTATATCTGCAGCACTTGTTCCTTTTTTATCGGGCAAACTGGAGACTGATGAAGAGAAGGAGGGCTGGAAAGCTGCCAGCTCCTTTATAAATGTTATTTTTATCATCATGCTGCTCCTGTGCGCGCTTGGTATAATTTTTGCACCTCAGATCATTCCGGTCGTTGCACCCGGGTTTACCGGAAAAAGTCCTCAGACACAGGAATTATCAATCAGACTGACGAGAATTCTTTTCCCATCAGTAATTTTCATTTTGCTTGCAGGTTTATGTAATGGCGTGTTGTACTCCTACAAAAAATTTGCGGCAGCGGCATATGGCCCTTCCATATATAATCTTGGATGTGCTGTAAGCGTATTGCTTTTTGCAGACACAGACCCTGATAGCATGGTAAAAGTTGCATATGGAGTAGCTGCCAGTGCAGTTGTTTATTTTTTATTGCAGTTTCCATTTGTTTTCCAGAAATTAAAATTTTACAGTACTGTGATCGACCTCTCAGATAAAGGATTTCAGAGGCTTTTCAAGCAGGCAGTGCCATCATTGATGTCATCTTCAATCACTCAGGTAAATGTGATTATTTCCACGGCTTTTGTTTCTATGGTGACCTTTGAAGGGGGACTGGCCGCCTTCAGAAATGCAAACACATTATGGCAGCTTCCACATGGCATTTTTGCCTTGGGAATCGCTACAGCAATGCTTCCAACACTGGCAGGGAAATATGCATCCGGCGAACATCACGAATACAAGAACCTGCTAACGAGATCGCTTACTACTGTGCTTTTTATTGCATTGCCTTCAGCAGTTGGCTTTATAGTTCTTAGAGATCCTCTGGTAAGAGCAGTATATGAATGGGGTGGGAAGTTCAGCGAAGCAGATGTTTCTGTCGTCTCATCTATTATAGTAATGTTTGCAACATCCATTATCACACAATCTGTTGTAACGATTATGAACCGTGGCTTTTACGCTATGCAGAATACAAAGACCCCGCTCATGATCGGGATAGTCTCTGTGTTTTTGAATTTTAGTCTTGGACTGATGTTTTACAGATTTTCTGATCTTGGCGCTGCAGGAATAGCGCAGGTTTATTCAATCATCAGTATGGTCAATGCTTCCTTACTGTTGATTCTATTGAATATAAAAGCTAAAGGCATATACATGGACAGGCTTCTTCAGTTTGCTCTCAAGGCTGTTCCATCAGTATTCGTTATGGGTATTGTTTTGGCGGTTCTTGAGAGAATCCCGCTGCAGCTCGATACAAAAGTACTGCAATTGTTATATCTGACAGGCGAAATAATCCTCGGAATTGCAGCATATTCTGGTATGATGTTATTAATGAGGGCTGAGGATGCGAAATATTTACTAAAAATGCTGAAAGTTCGCAAGTAAATGTAATAATATGTAAATTAATTATTGACTCTTTTTGAGAAATGATATATAATTTGTTCAGAACAAATGTTCGTTCATTTACATATAAGGAGGTCTGCTTGTAATGATGGAGAAGAAGAAGGCACTGGAGATGGCATTAGGCCAGATCGAAAAACAATTTGGTAAAGGTGCAGTAATGAAGCTTGGCGAGAATACGCATATGAGTGTGGAGGTTATTCCCACAGGTGCAATCGGGCTTGACATTGCGCTTGGAGTTGGCGGTGTGCCAAGAGGAAGGATCGTTGAAATCTTCGGGCCGGAATCTTCAGGTAAGACCACTGTTGCGCTTCATATTATCGCGGAAGCTCAAAAATCAGGGGGAGATGCCGCATTTATTGATGCAGAACACGCACTTGACCCGGTATATGCAAAAAAACTTGGTGTCGATATTGATAATCTGATAGTATCCCAGCCGGATACCGGAGAGCAGGCACTTGAAATAGCAGAGGCACTTGTGCGAAGCGGTGCAATCGATGTTATTGTCATTGACTCAGTCGCGGCGCTTGTACCAAAGGCTGAAATAGACGGTGAGATGGGAGATTCCCACGTTGGCCTTCAGGCGAGACTGATGTCACAGGCACTCAGGAAATTATCAGGTGTCATCAGCAAGTCCAAGACCACAGCTATTTTTATCAATCAGTTAAGAGAAAAAGTAGGGATAATGTTCGGCAATCCAGAAGTAACCCCAGGTGGAAGGGCATTGAAATTCTATTCCACTGTCAGGCTTGATGTGCGCAGGATAGAATCATTGAAGCAGGGTACAGAGATATTTGGGAACAGAACACGGGTCAAGGTCGTGAAAAACAAGGTGGCGCCGCCATTCAAAGAAGCTGAGTTTGATATCATTTATGGTCAGGGTATCTCAAAAACCGGCAGTATACTGGATGTGGCTGCAAATCTTGATATTGTTAACAAGAGTGGTTCGTGGTTTTCCTACAATGGCCAGAGGATAGGTCAGGGAAGAGAAAACGTGAAAAATTTCTTGAGTGAAAATGTTGAAATGTGTAAAGAAATTGAACAGAAAATACGTGAAAATTATAATCAGGCATTTGTTAAAAGTATGACTCCGAATAATCGTGCAGATGACGAGGATGAAATGGAACTGGACATGGAATAGAAATTATTGATAGAATAAGCAAAAGTATAAATGCTGGTTAGTATTAATCTGATAGGGAGATGGTGAATCGTTGGAGATCACTTCGGTAGAGAAAAGTAGAAAAAAGCATGACAGGTTATCTGTCTATATCGATGGGAAATACTCATTCACCATCTCTGAGGAAGATTATATATCAATGCATCTATATGAAAATGCGGAGATTACCGAAGAGACAATCGATTATATTAAAAACACTCTGAATTTCCGCGAAGCTAAGTCAAAAGCAGTCCGATACCTCTCTTTGAAGCTTAGGACAGAACAGGAAGTATCGAAAAAGCTTCATGAGGAGGGTTATGACACTGAATGTATCGAAAACGCGATCAATGAATTAAAGGCCATCGGATACATAAATAACAAGCTTTACGCGCAGAAATATATATTTGACAGAAGCAAATTAAAACCTTTATCAAAGAAAATGATGAAAAAAGAACTCATGAACAAGGGTGTTGCAGAAGAAATTGTGGACGAGGTCCTTGATGATTGGAAGGTAGAGGATTCAGCTGTAGCAGAGAGTTTATTAAAGAAAAAATTTGGGAAATATGATTTAAGTGATAAAAAAATTCTAAAAAAAGCAACTATGTTTCTACTTCACAGGGGGTTTTCCATGAGCACAATACGTGAAGCACTGCATGGCTTGGCTGATGATCTATTTGAGGAGGATGGCGGAGTTGTATCCGGTGAATAAAAAGATTGGTATGGTATCTCTTGGATGCCCAAAAAATCTTATTGATAGCGAGCTGATGCTCGGAATATTGAAAGAGGAAGGATACGAGTTTGTCAGTGACAGCAATGAAGCAAATGTGATCATTGTAAATACCTGTGGCTTTATTGAAAGTGCAAAGCAGGAATCCATCAATACAATCATTGAGATGGCGGTTTTGAAGGAAAAAAACTGTGAACTTCTTATTGTTACAGGATGCCTTGCACAAAGATATAGAAAACTGATTCTTGATGAAGTTCCTGAAGTAGATGCAGTGCTTGGGACAGGCAGTTATGATGCTATAGCATCGGTTATTCGGGAAGCATATGCCGGAAAACGCGTTCAATTATACGGCGATCTGGCAGGCACCTCATATATGGACATGGAACGTGTAGTTACTACAGGTAAAGGTTATGCATATATAAAGATAGCCGAAGGCTGCGACAATTGCTGTACCTATTGTGTAATACCCTCTTTGAGAGGAGTGTTCAGGAGCAGAAAAATAGAAGCAATTCTTCTTGAAGCTGAGAAATTGGCTGAAGCTGGTGTGAAGGAGTTCATCCTTGTAGCACAGGACACTACAAGATACGGCATAGATCTTTATGGGAAGAAAATGCTCATCGAACTGCTTAGACGGTTAAGTAAACTAAGCGGAATTGAATGGATCAGATTGCTCTATTGTTACCCTGAAGAAATAGATGATGAACTGATAAGCGAAATAGCGAACAACTCTAAAGTATGCAAATATATTGATATCCCTATACAGCATGCCAGTGATACAGTACTCAAAGCAATGGGGCGCAGGGGAAAAAGTTCCGATATTAATACGTTATTGGACAAATTGCGTGACATGATACCCGGTATTATTTTACGAACGACACTCATTGTTGGATTTCCTGGTGAAACTGAAGAAGACTTCAATATATTGTCAGATTTTATTCGCAAATATAGGTTTGACAGGCTTGGTATATTTATGTATTCTAAAGAAGAGGACACGCCTGCATCAAAGATGCAAAACCAAATACCGGCCAGAACCAAAAGGTCGCGATATGCAAAGCTGATGAAAATACAGCGTCAAATATCAACAGAGCAGAATACTGCGCAATTAGGGAAAGTATACAGAGTAATGGTTGAAGGCGTTGCAGATGATGGTATTTTTTATTATGGAAGAAGCTATGCCCAGGCGCCTGATATAGACGGTCTGATTTACTTTACAAGCAGTGATGCACTTGAGAATTACCAGATGGTTAACGTTGAGATACTTGATAGCGGAGAATATGATCTGACAGGAGAAGTTAAACATGAATCTACCTAATAAAATAACGCTTTCCAGAATATTTGTGGTACCGATACTCATGATTTTTATCATGCCGATACCGAATTCTTTAATCAATGTCGGTTTTCTGGAATCCATGCGTCCGCAGATGGTTGCGTTCAATCAGTTTCTTTTATCCTATGGCGGTTATATCGCTGCCGCGATATTTATCATTGCTTCAAGTACTGATGCAGTAGATGGCTATATTGCAAGGAAAAGGCAACAAGTGACACGCTTTGGGAAGTTCCTGGATCCCATTGCAGACAAGCTTTTAGTCACGGCAGCACTCCTGGCTTTGGTGCAGAATGGTCAGGTCAATGGATGGGCAGCTATGCTGATCATTTCCAGGGAATTTATCGTAACAGGATTACGATTAGTTGCCGCCGGTGAAGGAATCGTAATTGCTGCGAGCAAACTCGGGAAACTCAAAACAGTACTGCAGGATATTGCAATTGTAGCCGCTCTTCTAAAAAACTTCCCGATCAGCCTGTTCTCCGATTTCAGGTTTGATGTTTATGCTATGATCCTGGCAGTGATAATCACAATTTATTCTTTATATGACTACATCAAAAAGAATTTGAATGTTATTGATACGAATTCATAAATTGAACTATTACATAGCATAAGACTATTCTAATAGGGAAAACCAAACGTACGGAAAACCCGTACGTTTTTTTATAACGAGGCAACAAAGATATCCCCCACTTCTATAAGTGGCGGGTACCGATTTGGTTTTCAGATATTTTCTTTCGAATAATCGAAAGAAAACGATGTGAGCATATCTCCCGCCTCGTTGAAACGCCGCTGAGGTAATGAAATTTTTCTACAGCCGAAAAATTTCATTTTGAACCGAGGCGTTATAAAATGTATAGAAGTAAAAATAAATATTTTTCGGAAATAGTTGCAACCTGAGAAAATATATACTATACTCATAGTATTAGGATATAGTATCAGGTAATAATTATGATCGAAAAACAGTTTAGGTGGTGTAAGCAGTATGAGCCGATCAACTCTTTTAAAGAAGGAGAGACAACAAATATTATCTGATAAGCTAAAGCAGGATCCATTTTTAACAGATGATGAGTTGTCCGATTTATTTTCTGTCAGTGTTCCTACGATTCGCTTGGATCGACTTGAGTTGGGAATCCCGGAATTGAGAGAGAGAATAAAAACTGTAGCAGAAACAAACTATGGTAAGGTAAAGTCGCTTCAGAGTAAGGAAATAGTTGGAGAACTGATTGATATCCATTTGGGGAGATATGCCGTGTCTATGCTGGAAACAGATGAGACTATGGTGTTTGAAAAATCTAAAATTGTCAGAGGCCATTTTATTTATTCTCTTGCAGAATCATTGGCAATCGCAGTTATAGATGCACAGGTCGCGCTTGTTGGCGTTGCAAATATAAAATATAAAACGCCTGCGTACTCTGGATGTAAATTAATAGCAAAGGCAGAGGTTAAAAAGTTTAGAGGAACTAATTTTATCGTTTGGGTAAAAATTTACGAAAAGCAGGTGGAGATGTTTAGAGGAAAATTCATTCTTGTATCTCTTGAAAAACAGCAGGGAAAATAGTATTTTATATGTAGTAGGACTGCGACATAAATAGTAGCGGGACTTAAGCAAAAATATCTTTTGATACGGGAGTGAATAAATTGAAAATACTTATAGATGCCATGGGCGGTGACAATGCCCCTGATGCAATTGTTAACGGAAGCGTTGATGCCCTAAAGATACAAGAAGGTTTTGAACTTTCTCTGATTGGTGATGGTGATCAGATAAATAAGATACTAGAATCAAGAAACTTTAAAAGTCCGAGGCTAGAAGTGATTCATGCCAAGGAAGTTATCACCAATGAAGATACACCGACCAAGGCAATAAAAAGCAAAAAAAACTCTTCAATGGTAGTCGGGTTTAACATGCTTAAGGAAAAGAAGGGTGATGTATTAGTATCTGCCGGAAATACCGGCGCACTTTTAACCGGTGCGCTTTTAATACTTGGCAGGCTTAAAGGAGTTGACAGACCGGCTTTAGGTGCAATGATACCGACAAAGGCAGGCAGATGCCTTCTAATAGACGCAGGTCTAAATACAACATGTAAACCGATTAACTTTGCACAATTCGCAATCTTTGGATCTCTGTATATGAAAAACCTCTACAATAAGGAGAATCCAAAGGTAGGACTTGTAAACATGGGTACGGAGGCAAAAAAAGGTACAGAGATTATCAAGCAGGCATATACATTGCTAAAAGCTTCAAACCTGAATTTTGTAGGCAATATTGAAGGAAAAGATATTCCATTAGGAAATGTTGATGTTGCAGTGTGCGATGGCTATATGGGAAATGTTATCCTAAAGTTTCTTGAAGGTACCGGATCGTTTTTCGCAGGCTTCCTGAAAGGAATGTTTACAAAGAATATTTTTTCAAAAATATCTACTATTTTTGTTATGAAGGATATGAAGGCATTTAAGAAAATGATGGATCCTTCAGAGGATGGCGGCGCACCAATATTAGGCGTAAATGGTATTGTTGTAAAAAGCCATGGGAATTCTAATGATAAAACAATAAAAAACGTTATTCTAAAAGCTTATACTCTGGCAAGGAGCTCAGCTTTTGAAGAGATTAAGCTAAGTGTTGAAAAAATGGAGGTTGGCGATGCTGAAAGGAAAAAGCGAAAGCGTTGGCATTTTAGGAATAGGAAGCTACGTCCCAGAAAAGATTTTGACCAACTCAGACCTTGAGAAAATGGTCAATACTTCGGACGATTGGATTATAAAGAGAACGGGTATTTCGGAAAGACGGATATTATCGCAAGACACTCCAATTTACACAATGGCCGTTGAGGCGGCCAAAAACGCTATCAAAGACTCGGGAGTCTCACCTGAAGAAATCGATCTCATTCTTGTGTCTACATCTACTCCAGATTATCTGACACCAACAACTTCATGCATAATACAAAAGGAAACAGGTACTAGGAATGCAGCTTCATTCGACATAGTAGCGGCCTGTTCAGGCTTTATCTATGGGATGACGATAGCGCAGCAGTTTATTGAAACAGGCTACGCTAAGCATGTTCTTCTAGTTAGCAGCGAAGGAATGTCAAGGGCAGTTGACTGGGAAGACAGGAATAATTGCGTTCTGTTTGGAGACGGCGCAGGTGCTGTGGTTCTTGGCAAGGTGGAAGAAGGCTATGGTATATTGTCCACATACATAGGCTCGGACGGAACAAAGGGTGACTCAATTACCATACCATGCTTGTACATGCCGGATGAAGATAAACAAAGACGAGAAAAACTCAAAAACAAAGTATCTATTTGGCAAGATGGTCAAGAGGTTTTTAAATTTGCCATAAAGATTATGCCAATGGCTACTGAAAAGGTCATTGAAAATACAGATGTAAAGCTTGAAAATATTAAATACATCATACCTCATCAAGCGAACATGAGAATCATCGAGAGTGCCGCTAAGAGGCTTGGCATTGCATTGGAAAAAGTTTATACAACTATAAGGAAATTTGGAAATATGTCTTCTGCTTCTATTCCTGTAGCCATGGCAGATGCCTATAGTAATAAATGCCTTAAAAAGGGTGACAATCTTGTACTGGTTGGTTTTGGCGGAGGATTGACCTGGGGCTCTGCGCTGGTCAGATGGAGTAAATAGCGAAATATTACATATGGATACAGATAGTATTTAGGAGGAGTTTATGGGGAAACTCGCATTTATCTTCCCGGGACAGGGAGCACAATATATTGGAATGGGCAAACAGATTGCCACTGAATTTAGTTCTTCATCCGCTATATTTGACGAAGCTTCTGATGTATTGGGAATTGATATGAAGAAGATGATATTTGACGGTGATGATGAAACATTAAAGATCACTGAGAATACACAACCTGCCATTGTTACAGCCAGTGTGGCCTGCCTTGTGCCATTGCTTGAAAATGGTATCAAACCTGATTTTACTGCAGGCTTGAGTCTTGGAGAATATTCTGCACATGTGGCTTCAGGCACGATGGATTTTTCAACAGCGGTATCACTTGTTCGGAAAAGGGGAAGATTTATGCAGGAAGCTGTACCTCTCGGTGTCGGGACAATGGCGGCAATACTTGGTCTGACGCCCGAAGACGTGAAGCAATGTTGTACTCAGGCTTCGCAATTTGGTATTGTAGAGCCTGCAAACTTCAATTGTCCAGGTCAGATTGCCATTGCAGGAGAAGTAAAGGCAGTTGAAAAGGCAATGGAATACTGTGCTGAGAAAGGCGCTAAACGTACAATTTTGCTTGCGGTAAGCGCACCGTTCCACTGCAGTATGCTCAAGTCGGCCGGAGAATTACTTGACGTTGAACTTGTGCATGTAATGTTTGGAGATTTTAAGACTCCACTGATCGCCAATGTGACTGCACAGGAAGTCAAGTCACCTTCCGAAATTCGTGAGACTTTGGTGAAGCAGGTTAGCAGTCCTGTGCTATGGGAGGATTCTGTCCGCCTTATGCTGGAACGTGGAGTTGATACTTTCATTGAAATTGGCCCAGGAAAAGTTCTTAGCGGATTTGTTAAGAAAATCAACAAAGAAGTCAGGAGCTTTAATATAGAGGATATTGAATCACTGAAAAAGACTCTTGGGGAAATTGGATAATAAGTATTTGGAACAGGAGGGGAATTAATGCCACTGGAAGGAAAAACTGCTGTGATAACGGGCTCTGCAAGGGGACTGGGGAAGGCGATAGCACTGAGGCTGGCATCAATGGGTGTAAATATTGTTCTTAACGATATCGCATCGTCGGAATCACTGGATGAAACAGCAGAGGAATTCAGAAAGGCAAATTACAAGGTCGCTGTAACTAGAGGCGATGTCAGGAATGCCGATGATGTAAAAGCAATGATAGCTGCAGCTGTTGAAGCTTTTGGAGGTGTTGACATTCTGGTGAATAATGCCGGCATTACAAAGGATAAACCTATGGCAATGATGTCAGAAGACGATTGGGACACTGTCTTGGATATCAACCTGAAGGGAGCATTCCTCTGCACTAAGTTTGCAGCGAAGCAGATGATAAAACAGAGGTATGGCCGGATAATCAATTTGGCTTCTGTAGCAGGAAGGTATGGTAATCAGGGACAGGCCAACTATTCCGCATCAAAAGCCGGACTAATCGGTTTGACAAAAACCACGGCCAAAGAATTTGCACCAAGAGGAGTAACTTGTAATGCAGTCGCACCTGGAATTATTAAGAGTAAAATGACAGATGTGCTTTCGGAGGAAGTAAGAAGTAAGTACCTTGAGAACATACCACTAGGCAGGTTCGGGACACCTGAGGATGTGGCCGGTGTTGTCGCATTTCTTGCATCCGATGACTCATCATATGTAACTGGACAGGTAATAGATATTGACGGCGGACTTGTTATGTAATAATATCTTTATGAGAATGATATACCTGCTAATATTTTCATAATAGACTGGTATAAAATTTTCAGGGCATTATTATATATTAATACCCCCTTGTGGGAGGAGGTGAATGTATGGCTTTCGAAAAAGTAAAGAAAATCATTGTCGAGCAATTAGGCGTTGAGGAGGATGAGGTAAACATGGAATCTTCCTTCATTGATGATCTTGGCGCGGATTCTCTGGATATCGTTGAATTGATAATGGCTCTCGAGGAGGAATTTGATATTGAAATTCCTGATAGCGAAGCTGAAAAGATAGCTAGTGTTGGAGATGCCGTAAATTACATTAAAAACAACACATAAAAAAAGTCCCGATACAGGGACTTTTTTTATGACAGGAAGTAAATTTAAAATCGACAAATCAATCATTAGGAATTGGTAGAAATATTTTCGCCGATCCTTAAATAAATTCCTCAAACTTATAATTAGTAAAGTTAAATATACTAGGAGGATTTCAATGAAAAAGCGCGTAGTTATCACCGGTATGGGTGTTGTGAATTCGCTGGGCTTTGATGTTGATAGCTTTTGGAATTCAATAAAAGCAGGAAAATCAGGTATTAGCCTATTGACTAAATTTGATACGACGAATTTTGACGCTAAGGTTGCTGCCACTATATCTAATTTCGAACCTACGGACTATATTGATAAAAAAGAAGCAAAGAGAATGGACATTTTCACGCAATATGCAATGACAGCCGCTAAGCTGGCAATGGAGATGTCATGTCTGGATATGGAGAAGGAAGACAGCTTCAGGGCCGGTGTTATCATTGGATCAGGAGTAGGAGGGATACAGACACTTGAGGATCAGCATCAAATCCTTGCTACAAAGGGACCGGGAAGAGTCAGCCCATTTTTTATTACATCAATGATTGCAAATATGGCGGCAGGAAGGATTGCAATAGAATACAACCTGCAGGGTTTCAACGAATGTGTTGTGACTGCCTGCGCTTCAGGGAATAATGCAATTGGAGATGCATTCAAGGTCATACAGCAGGGTGCTGCTGATATTATGTTTACCGGTGGTGCAGAGTCCGCAATCACACCTCTCTCGTTTGCCGGATTCTGTTCTAATAAAGCACTCTCGACAAACCCTGATCCTGCTAAAGCCTGCAGACCTTTTGACAAGGATCGTGACGGTTTTATAATGGGAGAAGGAGCAGGCGTACTGGTCTTGGAATCGCTGGAACATGCTCAGAATCGCGGTGCTACAATATATGGCGAAATCGTTGGTTATGGCTGTACCTGCGATGCCCATCACATTACAGCACCTCATCCTGAAGGGATTGGTGGTATAAAATCCATGCAGTTTGCAATTGAAGATGCAGGGATCAGGCCTGAAGACATAGGCTATATCAATGCCCACGGGACATCAACACCACTGAATGATGTTGGAGAAACCAAGGTAATCAAACAAGTTTTTGGCGAACATGCATACAAACTTGCGGTCAGCTCTACAAAATCAATGACAGGTCATCTGTTGGGAGCAGCCGGTGCAATTGAGGCTATTATTACAGCAATGGCCTTGAAAGACGGATTCCTTCCGCCGACAATCAACCTGATTAATCCGGATCCGGAATGTGACCTTGACTATGTACCGAATACAGGAAGGCCTGTACAGATCAATTATGCGCTATCTAATGCTCTTGGATTTGGCGGGCATAATGCCTCAATTGTTCTGAAAAAATATAGTAGATAAATTTTGATCAATAATTTATAATCTATTTGAAGGCGGGTGAAAGAACGCACCCGCCTTTTATATAGACCAAACGCTCATACCGGAATGAATACGGCATAAGCTTACGCAGGTTATACCTGCAAGCCTGTGACGTTGTGTAGTATTTTGCGTGGACGTTGGCAGTGCAGAACCGATACAGGGAGGAACAAATGGAAAAAGGATCTATTTCAGGAAATATGGAAATATTAAAAGAGCTTGAAGCTGTAATCCACTATACTTTTAAAAATAAAGACAATCTTCTGCTTGCGCTTACACACAGCTCCTTCGCCAACGAAAAGAGAAATCAGGGAAGAACCAGCAATGAAAGGATTGAATTTTTGGGCGATGCTGTATTAAATATTGTAACCAGCGAATATATATATAAGAATTTTCCAAACCTGCCGGAGGGTGAAATGACTAAGACACGGGCGGCAATCGTCTGTGAATCCTCACTAATGAAGTGTGCCTGCCAAATATCGCTTGGTAATTATCTGTTTCTGGGTAAAGGAGAGGAAAACACCGGAGGGAGAAGCCGTACTTCTATTTTATCCGATGCCTTTGAAGCACTGATCGGGGCTATTTTTCTGGATGGCGGACTTATAGAAGCGAAGAACTTTATCTTTAGTGTGATGAAGGAATATCTTCGGGATTTTCATAACAGTGAATTGTTCATTGATTATAAGACACAGTTCCAGGAACATATACAGAAAAAAGGAGAGCAGCATATCAGTTACAAGATACTTGAGGAAAAAGGCCCTGACCACAACAAGATATTCGTGGCACAGGTTAATGTGGGAGATAACATCCTTGGAACCGGAGAAGGAAGAAATAAAAAAGAAGCTGAGCAGAATGCCGCGAAGGCGGCTCTGGATAAGCTGAAGGTACTGAAATGATCGCCAGGCATAAAATAATTCCGATTTTTGTTCCTCATAAGGGCTGCCCGAATGATTGTATTTTTTGCAACCAGAAAAAGATCAGCGGACAGATCGAAGAAATGACCACTAAAAAAATCCCACAAATCATAGAGACACATCTTGCTACTATGGAACCGGATGACGAGGTAGAGATTGCATTTTATGGAGGCAGCTTTACAGCTATTGACCCATCGATACAGGAGAGTTTTTTAGCAGAGGCTTTCCATTATACGAACAATGGCAGGATATCGCAGATACGAGTTTCCACCAGGCCTGACAGTATTAGTGAAGAAAATTTAAGTATGTTGTGGAAGTATGGCGTCAGAACGATTGAATTAGGCGTACAAAGTCTGGATGATGAGGTGCTTCGCAAAAGCTGCCGTGGGCACGATGCCAGTTGTGTCGTTCAGGCCTCGGCACTGATAAAACGTATGGGGTTCATTCTTGGAATACAGACAATGACCGGATTGCCCGGTGATACCAATAAATCCTGTCTTGAGACTGCCGAAAAAGTTATCCGAATCTCACCTGACATTGTCCGGATCTATCCCGTATTGGTTATAAAGGGAACGGAACTGGAACGACAGTACCATAATGGATCATACAAGCCGCAGAGTCTTGAGGAAGCAGTGGATCTTTGTGCACAACTGCTTGAGATGTACGAAAGTAATCATATCAAGGTTATCAGAATAGGTCTGCAAGCCACCGATCAAATACGGAAGGGTTCCGGGTCAGATGTGGTGGTGGGGCCCGTACATCCGGCATTCAGGCAGCTTGTGGAGTCCAAACTAATGCTCCTTCGAATCGAAGCAGCCATAAAAAAACAGGGGCTGAGCGGGGCAGCGAGACTTACCATCCATACCGGAAGCTCAAATATTTCGAACGTAGTAGGGCAAAACCGTTCTAATATTCATTATCTTCTATCACAGTATGATATAGGTAATATAAGAGTTTCAGCCTCGGAGGAATTGTCGCGCGAGCTGATTCTTAGTTAGCGAGTGGTAGGGTTGCTTGTGGAAGTCATGTTTCAGGCTTCAAAGCAATGCTACAGAACGAATATTTTGTGCGACGTAACTGGAGAAGCCCGTAATGAACGGGCTGCAAAAGTAGGTGCTTTGAAACATGACTGAAATAAGCAACCCTACCGCGAGAAATAATATTGAATCTATCTCAAGTTATGTTAAAATGAATATGCATTAATTTCTAACGGGGGTTTTTCATTGTATTTAAAACGTCTGGACATGCAAGGTTTCAAATCATTTGCCGAAAAGATAAGCCTTGATTTCAATGGAGGTATTACTGCTGTTGTCGGACCTAATGGCAGTGGAAAAAGCAACATCGCCGATGCCATCCGCTGGGTACTTGGAGAGCAGAGCGTTAAGACATTGCGCGGTGCCAGAATGGAAGACATAATATTTGCAGGCACAGAGCACAGGAAGCCGCTTGGATTTGCAGAGGTCTCCATCACGCTGGACAATTCTGATTCATCGCTGCCCATAGAATTTGGCGAGGTCACTATTACCCGGAGAGTATTTCGATCGGGGGAAAGTGAATACCTGATCAACAAGGTTGCCTGCAGGCTTAAGGACATTACAGAGCTACTTCTTGATACCGGTATCGGAAAAGACGGCTATTCTGTCATTGGACAGGGACGGGTAGATGAAATTCTCAGTTCTCGTTCGGAAGATAGACGTCATATTTTTGAAGAAGCCTCCGGTATTATGAAATATAAGGTCAGGAAACAAGAGGCGGAAAAGAAACTGGAGCTCACCAGACAAAACGTCGAGAGGATAAATGATATCATTATTGAGCTGGAAACGCAGTTAGGACCGCTGAAAGATCAGTCTGAGAATGCCCGGAGATACCTGGACCTCAGAGAAAGCCTGAAAGAGCTTGAGGTAAATGTTTACCTTGACAGCATGGATAAGTTTAACGCAAGGCTGACGGAATTTGCTGCACAGTATAAAACCGTTAAGGATAATATAGAGGAAGAAACAAATAAACTCAATGAGATTACCGGTTCCAACAGAGAAAAGACCGATATGCTCAAGGCCTTCGATGAGAAATTGGAGGAGGCAAGGCAGAAGTATCATGAACTGGATACGGTACTGGAGCGTTGTACTTCAGATATCAAGTTAAATGATGAAAAAATCTCTAATCTACAGCAAAATATTCAAAGGCTGAATACGGAAAATGAAGAGTTAGCAGCTAAGATAGATGGCCTTGACAAAGAAGAGGCCGGCAAACAGGACAAGCTAAAATATCTTGAAAAGCAGCTAAATACTTTCAGCCAGAAGCTTTCTGAATATGAAAAGCAGATGGAGGAATTGTTAAAGACTCTTGATGAAGAAGAACGTCATATAGAAATGTTGAAGACCCTTATCATGGATAAGATGGACATTCAATCTGATAAAAAAATGCAGATTGGTAATGTTAAAACGCATATTGAAAATATGCAGAAGCGTCAAAAGAGCATAGATAGTGAAGTTTATCAGCATATTGTTGAAAATGACCGGGAGAGAATGAAGAAAGAGGACCTGACTGAAAGCATTCGGCATGCTTCCGAAGAGATACGCAAACAGAGAGAGAAGCTGGAGGAACTGCAGGGAGAACTCAATGAATCCGACAAGCAGTTGGAGGAACTTCGAGCTAAAGAGAACAAACTCAAATCTGATGTACAATATAAAATATCCAGAGTCAGAACGCTCAAGGAAATGGAAAATAATCTTGAAGGATATAACAGAAGCGTTCGTGAAGTGCTGCAAGCATGCCGTGGTTCTGCGGATTTCGGGAAAGGAATCCATGGAGCGTTGGCGCAGTTGATCAATGTGGACAAAAAGTATGAAGTGGCTATTGAGATCACGCTCGGTGGTGCGCTTCAAAATATCGTCACCCAAACAGAAGAGGATGCCAAAAGAGCAATCGAGTACTTGAAGAGTAATAAACTTGGTCGCGCAACTTTTTTACCTATCAGCGCAATAAGCGGAAAAAACTTCGAAGGTAATACGATTCAGAGAATTAAAAACAGTGCGGGTTTTTGCGGTATCGCAAGTAACCTGGTTACAGTCGATTCGCGCTATAACGGTATTATTGACAGCCTTTTGGGGAAGGTTGCTGTTGTTGACACATTGGATAATGCGATAAAAATGGCAAGAACGTTTGGCTATTCTTTCCGGATCGTCACACTTGAAGGAGATTTGTTGAGCACAGGAGGTTCCATGTCCGGCGGCAGCATGGATAACAGAGGGACCGGTATTCTGAGCCGAAGCAGGGAAATAAGCGAACTGGATGCAGAACTCAAAGCATTGAAGGATGTTGAAAAGCAGCTGGAAAATGATATTAAAATGCTGACGAAGGATATTGCAGAGATTAACAAAGAGATTACAAATACACAAAGCGATATGAAAAACAATGAATTGGTTAAAATAAGAGATGAGAGCCATCTTTCTCAGATAGAAGAGAATATGAAGAAAACTTCCAGCAGGATAGATATGCTTAAGCAAGAAAAAGAGCAGTTGGAAAGGCAGATTGCTGAGATTGACCGCGAGATGCAGAAGTACTGTCAGGAATTGGATGCAATTGAACTTGAGATCAGTGAGGCCAGGAATACTGTTGCAAAGAATCAGGAAAAGCATAAGGAGGATCAGGCAGTCCGCGATGCGTTGCATGCAGATATTACAGACTTCAAAATTTCGGTAAACTCCATTAGGGAAAGTATGGATGGTGTTAAGGAGAATTCAGAGCGTCTGGCTTCCGAGAAGGATCTGATTTTAAAGAGCATAAGCAGGAAGGAAACCGAAAAGATCAAATCCCAAAACGAGATCAATAATCTGCAGGAGCTCAATGAAGGATTGAATGAACGAATAAGAAAGCATGATGAGGAGAAGACGGGAAAAACATTCGAACTGGACAGGCTGACTGAAGAACGGAAGATCATGGAAGAGGATCTTTATGACATAGTCAACAAAATTAATGACGCTAATAAAACAATTCTGCTTCTCCAGGAAGAGTACTCCAGGGTTGAGGTCAAAAAGGCTAAAATTGAAACTGAAATGGAAGCCTTGCAGGATAGAATGTGGAATGAATACGAACTCACCTATTCTACTGCAGCAGAATTGAAGAAGGACGTTGGAAGTCTGACTCAGGCGCAGAAGAAGATAAATGGGCTTCGCAATGACATTAAGGAACTGGGACCTGTCAATGTAGCTTCAATTGAGGAGTATGTCAAGACGAAGGAACGCTTTGAATTTATGAGCATCCAGAGGAACGACATGGAACAGGCCAGAGAGAAGCTGCTCAGGGTTATTAATGAGATGACCTCTATTATGAAGAAGCAGTTTTTGGAGCAGTTCAAGCTGATCAATGAAAATTTTAATATTGTGTTTAAAGAGCTCTTTAATGGCGGAAGAGCCGGCTTGATTATTGCTGATCAGGATAATATACTGGAAAGCGGTATAGAAATTGAGGCACAGCCTCCGGGAAAGAAGCTTCAGAACATGATGCTGCTCTCCGGCGGTGAACGGGCGTTTACAGCAATTGCTCTTCTGTTCTCAATACTCAGGCTGAAGCCGACGCCGTTCTGTATCCTCGATGAAATTGAGGCAGCGCTGGATGAGGCAAATGTATACCGGTTTGTGGAGTATCTCAGACGTTATTCGGCGCAGACGCAATTTGTCATGGTCACGCACAGAAAGGGCACTATGGAGGGATCTGACATGTTGTACGGTGTCACGATGCAGGAGCATGGAATATCGAAGATCGTATCAATGAAAATGGGAGAAAAGGTGAGCTGACATGGGCTTTTTTGATAAACTAAAAGAAGGACTTTCAAAGACGAGAAAAGGGATCACAGAAAAAATCGATCAGGTACTTGTTTCATTCGGGAAGGTAGATGATGATCTTTTTGATGAACTTGAGGAGGTACTTATCACAGCGGATCTCGGAATTGATACTTCATTGCGGATCATGGATAATACACGAAAAAAAGTGAAGGAAGGCAAGATCACAGACCCGCTGAAAATAAAAGGGCTTATCAAGGAGTCGCTGGTTGAGATCCTTGGAAGAGAAACACAGAAATTGAATATAGAACCCGGACCTGCTGTGATCATGGTCATAGGCGTAAATGGGGTAGGCAAGACCACATCCATAGGTAAAATTGCCAATCTACTCACAAAAAGCGGGAAAAAGGTTGTTTTGGCCGCAGCAGATACGTTTAGGGCAGCCGCAATTGATCAGCTGCAAATATGGGCTGACAGGGTGGGTGTTGAACTGATCAAGCAGGATGAAGGATCTGATCCGGCGGCTGTTATCTTTGATGCCATTGCGGCAGCCAGAGCTCGAAAAGCTGATGTGTTGATTTGCGATACAGCGGGTCGCCTCCACACGAAAAAGAATCTGATGGAGGAATTAAAGAAGATTTCCCGAATCATCGACAGAGAGCTGCCTAATGCAAAACGTGAAAATCTGCTTGTTTTAGATGCTACGACGGGGCAAAATGCGGTATCACAAGCTAAGACCTTCAGTGAGGTCACTGATATTTCAGGGATTGTACTGACAAAGCTGGACGGCACTGCAAAAGGCGGTATCGTTATATCTATAAAGTCTGAACTGGATCTGCCGGTTAAACTTATCGGTGTTGGAGAACAGCTTGAGGATTTACAGCCGTTCAATGCAGAAGATTTTGTTGAGGCATTGTTTTCGTAAGATATCATAGCTGTGTAACTATTCAGATCATCAGAGCTATGTAACTGTTTAGATTATCAGAGCTCTTGTACAATAACGGAAACAAACGCTTCATTTGTTCCTAATTATGATTTTCATCACAGTGAGCAAAATTTCCACTTTTGGGCAATAATTTAAGAGAAAATTGAATTTTATGGATAATTGTGTTACATAACCCGGGATTCAACTGCATTATTGAGCCAAATCGCTTAAAATCAAACAATTGGCCGCCCAAAACCGGAATTTTTGCTCATATTGATGCAAGATCATTCCCACTCGCTAAGGTAACTGAATGCATTTCTAGTTATTCTTGACATAAGAACACATGTTTGGTAATATGTATACAGTTTATGGATGTGATGGGGATAGCAGATGGATAGTTGTGATTGTCTCAATAGTTTTAATCCCATTGTCAGGGACTGGTTCACCGAAAATGTTGGATTTCCCAGCGAGCCTCAGAAGAGAGGTTGGCCGGAGATTGCATTGGGAAGCAATGTGCTCATCTGCGCGCCCACAGGCTCAGGAAAGACATTTGCAGCTTTCTTGAAATGCCTGGACTGGATCTATTCTATTAAGACACCCGGCACTAGAAATGACGGTATCAGGATAGTCTATATTTCTCCTCTGAAAGCATTAAATAATGATATATACAGGAATCTGGAGATGCCGATCAAAGGGATCCGACAGAAGGCTGCAG
>JAEYRF010000121.1 GCA_023409615.1 Bacillota bacterium
GTACTAAACAGATCGATTCCCTGGTTAGCATAGAACATAACATCATTCTGTACTATTGCAATATCTGCTTCTTTGTCGGCAACAAGGAAAATATTAGCTTTAGAAGCACCTGTTGATTGAACATCGAAGCTAAGATTGCTGATCTTTGAAGAAAGAACCTGAGATACAGTACCGCTAAATGCATAGTAAGTACCAGTAGTGCCACCTGTAGCCATCTTCAGAGTATTTTTACCGCCGCAGCCCGAAAGAACAAGGGAACAGATCAGCAATAAAGCCAAACTAATTACTAAAATTTTCTTTTTCACAAATTACCTCCATATATCTGTTCTATGTATTATTGCAAAGGCCTATCTACACTAACACTTTACAATGTTATAAGTTTATACTAAACCATTCCGTTTTTCAATACTTAATAATGACAGCTACTACACATTATAGCAGGAAGCGGCAGGGATATTAGCATTTATCGCCGCCGCATCTCCCTCGGAAATTTCATTTATTGCCTGATCAGTGCTCCAGAAAAAGCACTCTTCACCTATAAGCTCTGTAAGTCCGCATTTTTTTAACATTTCCTCCACGGTGCTTTGCAAACAGGAAAAATAAATCCGGGTGCCCTTGCCCATCAACTCCTTACACAGGTCGAAGAGCGCTTGTGCAGCACTCAGATCAGCAAGTGGCACACCGCGCATTGAGAAAATAAGCCGTTCCTTGTCATGTAGTGTCAAAAGGCAGTCCTCAAGCCTCCGCACGGATCCAAAGTATAGTGGGCCTGTTATGTAAAGAACTGCTGTGTTTTGTGGGTCTTTAATACTGTTTCCCTCCATTTTTTCCGGGATAAGCTCGCTCACAGTAACCTGCATTTGGCTTATCTTCACAACAAACGTAAATACAGAGAAAATAACGCCTATGACGATAGCAATGGTCAGGTCAAATACAACTGTACACACCATGGTCACAAGAAACTGCGCTATTGCACTATTGTGACGTTTGGCGAAGATATCCCGAATCACGTTCCACTCGTTCATACGCCATGCAGTTATGATTAGTACTCCTGCAAGCGCACTGAGAGGTATCTTAGACATCACACCACCAAGGGTGAACATGGAAAGGAGCAGCACGACGGAATGAAAGATGCTCGTAAGACGCGTTTGCGCACCAGCCTTCACGGCTACGCTCGTACGTGCAATAGCCGCCGTTGCGGGAACACCGCCAAAGAAAGGCAGCGCAATATTTCCCACACCTTGTGCAATAAGCTCCGTGCTTGCATTTAACCTTTCGCCTTTCATACGTCCCGCGGACGCTCCGCACAGCAGACTTTCAATCATACCAAGAGCCGCAATACTTATGGCAGGTATTAAGAGCTCGTTGATGCGTAAAAAGGTAATGCCCGAAAATGTAAATCGCTCGCTTAAAAACAATGTTCTGGGAATTTCACCAACTGTCTGCACAGATAGCTGCAACAATGTAGTTACAGCAGTGGCAAGCACGATTGCCGCAAGCGAACCGGGCAGCACGGCACTCCATTTTTTCGGGTATATCATCATAAACAGTATTACAGCGCCGCCTGTAAGCAGTGCGCCAAAATCTAACGTTTGTGTATGTGTGAAATAGCTGATGAAACGCTCTACGGCTTCCGTGCCCTCAGAAACGAAGCCGGTGATGTTATTAATCTGTCCAAGCGCAATAATGATGGCGATACCCGAGGTAAAGCCTGTAATTACGGGCAGTGGTATAAACGACACTAAATCACCCAGCTTTAGCACACCGGCTAATATGAGTAAAAGCCCCGAGAGGAAGCAGGCAAGGAACATACCCTGCAGTCCTGATTGTGAAACGAGTGATAAGAGTATAACAGTCATAGCACCGGTTGGACCGGAAATCTGGAAAGAAGCACCCGAAAGTGCTCCAATAATTAAGCCAGCTACAATTGCGGTCACAAGACCTGCGGCAGCACTGGCCCCACTGCCGACTCCAAAAGCAAGCGCGAGAGGCAATGCAACGGCGGCTACTGTAATGCCCGCAAGCATGTCCTTGCCGAGCTTTTTCACATTGTATCCCTTAAACTCATTTGTAAACATAGTGTGTAAGCTTTTAAAATAATTCAATAAAGAACCCCCTCATATGTACACTAACATCTCTTCTATAAACATTCTGTCTATAACCATTTTATGCCTGCAGCACTTCTGTATTTAGGCGTTATAGCTATAGATGTTCTCTGCCTATACCCCTTCTGCCAATAGACATTTTCTGCCTCTATGCATTTTCCTAAGCAATTATAACGCTCATCACAATTGAGCGCAACAACATTTTGTTCAAGGTTTTCATGAGTATTTTCAACAAGCCATTCATGTGAAAAAAATAAACCGGGAGGCATAAATTGTGCCATCCCGGTCTTCAAATCAATGAGTGCTTGCGCGAATTTCGCGCCAAAACGTGGGTGCTGAAAGCGCCTTCCCTGTACGTTTTGTGTGCAACGCGCCGCGAGCATTTTATCAAACTGTATTCACTCTTCCCTTACGAAGGTTTCTAACCCTGTAGCTTTGCCAATTTTCCAAGCAGTAAATTGCTTCTTTCGATAAACTTCGTCATTGCCTCCGGATCCAGCTGTTTATGGCTCATCATGGACAGATCATAGACATGCTGGCAAATCAGCTTTGCATCGTCCTTTTTACTCTCATTTCCCGCCATTTCCGCAATAGCCTTTATCAAAGAATTATTCCTGTTCAATACGAGCGTTTGCTCTTCGGGGAACATTGATCCCATATCCATTCCATTCATGCCATACAGCTTGCTCATCTCCTGCATCCTTCTGGAGTATTCCGACAACAGAATAATCCCGGGGACTTCAGTCGTTTTCAGTGCTTCTATCTGAATTTTTAACTTATCATTTCCAACAGCTTCCTTAAACTGTGTTTCGAGTTTCTGTGTCAAATCAGCATCAATAGTTATGTTTTCAGTATCCTTCATGCTCTCTGACAGGTCGGCATCGATCCGCGAAAATTTAACAGTGTTTTCCTTCATCTCAAGGAACTGGATAAAGTGGTTGTCTATCATTGTATTTAGAATAACCGCCTCCATGTTCTGATCCCTAAACATCTTAATATATTGAGCCTGCTGCTTTTCATCTGTTACATAGAAAACCTTGTTTTCATGCTTTTCCTTGTTCTTCTCCAGATAATCCTTCAAAGTAACATACTCTCCGCCGGTTGTCTTGAAAATGACGATATCTTTCACCTTGGCAAAGAACTTTTCTTCACGCAGGCAGCCATATTTGACAAATGGGTTAATATCATCCCAGTACTTATTATAATTGTCCCTCTCGCTTTCAAAGATAGACGTGAGCTTGTCCGCCACCTTTTTTGTAATGTGAGAGGAAATCTTTGAAACATATCCGTCATTTTGCAAAAAGCTTCTGGAAACGTTCAGCGGTAAATCCGGACAATCGATAACGCCCTTGAGCAGCATTAGGAATTCCGGAATGACTTCTTTTATATTATCCGCTACAAATACCTGATTGTAGTATAGCTTGATCTGTCCCTCAATTGTCTCAAATTCGTGCTTGAGTTTGGGGAAAAACAGAATTCCCTGAAGATGGAATGGGTAATCCATATTCAGATGTATCCAGAAAAGCGGATCGTTAAAATCATGGAAAACCTTTTTATAAAACGCCTTATATTCTTCATCAGTGCATTCTTTTGGGCTCTTCAGCCAAAGTGGATGCGTATCGTTGATGGGCATTTCCTGGATATCCGTCGCCTCTTTTTCCTCATCTGCTATGTCAGAAGCATCGTCAGAAGCATTTGCGGAAGTATTGCTGCTCTTTTGAGAAACGTCCCCCTCTTTTACTTCTTTCTTTGATGCATCCTGAACATAGATTTCAAATGGCATGAAGGAACAATACTTCTCCAGAACATCTTTCATTTTATTGTAATCAAGAAATTCCAGTGAATCTTTAGCAAGATGCAGTGTTATTGTGGATCCCCTCTCAGCGCGAGCAGAGTCATCCATCTCAAACTCCATTCCACCTGTACTGATCCATTTGACGGCCTTTGCATCAGGTTGCCAGGATAAAGTATCAATAGTGACCTTTTCCGAGACCATAAAGGCAGAATAAAATCCAAGTCCGAAATGGCCAATAATCTGACTGCCTTCATCTGTTTTGTCTTTATATTTTTCAAGGAAGTCGACAGCACCTGAAAAAGCAATCTGATTGATATATTTTTTTACCTCTTCATCAGTCATACCGATTCCGTTGTCAATTACTTGAATGGTTTTGTCATCCTTGTTAACAACGACCTTTATGTAAAACTTTTCTTCCTCCGGCAGCTGCGCTTCACCAATCGATACAAGCTTCCTGAGCTTAATTATTGCATCGTTTGCATTAGATACCATCTCACGAATAAATATATCCTTCTCGGAATATAGCCATTTCTTTATAATTGGTAAGATGTTCTCAGTGTTAATTGAAATATTTCCGTTCTCTCGAGGCATTCTATACCCTCCTTGTAATTGTTATTATTTAATAAATTATTTTAAGACATACTACTAATAATATTACAACTAGTCATCTTCCATTGTCAAGAAAAAATTAGCACTCTCTTGACGAGAGTGCTAATAAAGTTACGGGTTCAAACATAAGTATTGTTCCGAAGCATTTTTGCAAGTTTCGACTTTATTCTAACCGCAGAATAATAGTATTTTTGCTTTTCGTATAAAAAATCTTGCAGAATGATTCTTTAAGCGTCTCTCTTAAGCAAAGATTCTGCTCAAGGAACTGGAATCCGTACTCAAATTCTCCTGCCTCATAGTTACTGCGGTGGACAATACGACCTTGTATGCTGTAACTTAGATCATCAAAGTTTAACGTCATTTCGAGGATCACTGATGGCTTAACAGGTATTTTGAGTCTCGACAGGAACCTCAATCCGCCGGAACTTATGTCAGGTATGCGAACTCTGGCTTCACCGGAGGTTACAAACTTCATGCCGATTCGAACTATCGCAACTGAACCATACAACGGCTGTTCCGGTCTGATTCTCAAATTCTTCCTTGTATAAACCCTCTGCTCCAATTTATCACCTGCTGCATACCGTCTTTAATTATGACAGCAGCGGACAATCACAGTACTGCAGCAGTATAATATTTCCATTGTTTTCCATTTTCATCAATATATTTCTCAATCAGCTTGTCATATTCGAGGCGTACCGCCGCAATAGCAAGATTGTCAGATGAATTAAGTACCAACCTGTCAATCTTGTTAATGGGAAGCACTTTAATTGAAGTCCCTGACAAAAATGCCGCCTCCACCTCCGGAAGATCTTCAGCTGAAACAAATTGCTCAATCACCGTGTAGCCAGCTCTCCTGCATGCTTCAAACACATATTTTCGTGTAATACCCTTTAAAACGAACTCACCTGGCGCAGTAAAGATAGAACCGTCCCTGACAAAGAAAGCATTTGATTTGCTGCCCTCTGTGATCCTATCGTTATTGTCAACCAGAATCAATTCAAAGTAGTCATCTTCTTTCTTTTTTGCAGCCACAGCATCTATATAAGCCTGGTTTATCAACTTTGCATTAGGGTTGTGCCTCTCAATCTGAAGCAGTCCGGTCTTGACCCCTGTATCAGCTTCTTCCTTCGACGGGTAATGGCTTTTACTGATATAGAGCATCTGTCCCAGTCGGCCGTCTGTCTCACTTATTATAATTTTCACGTTGCAATAATCAGCTTCATTTGCTGCAAGAAGTTTCATTATATTTTCCTTCAACTGTCCGGCAGTGATAATTCCTTTGCCATCTGTTGACCCGCCATCCTTGATTGCAGATGACATACCGATTGTAGCGATCGTACCTATCATTCTCTCAAAATGATCCTCGAAAAAAAGCGGCACACCTCGTATAACCCGCAAAACCTCATACGCTGTTCTTCCTGAAGAGGCATCGACTGAAATTGCCTCTGAGGAATCCCTAACTATTCCGTCCAGTACAATATATTTTCCTGAATTATCATTCATTTGACTATCATCCCTCTGATTCTATTTGAGTTGAAGCTTATCTTGCCGTAAATAAATCGGGTTGTCTCTTATACAAATATAGTCTATCTACACCCCATGTTCAACTCTTTTCACCATTTATCTGAATTATTTATTCAACTTACCTCTGTAATCTGGCGATGTCTAAGTACGTAAAACCTTACTTTACTGCAAGCAGTGATTTCCTATTGCTCAGCACCTTGCGGATACTGTCCTCCGACAGATGGTACTGCTCCGCTAACTCTATTATAGTCGCACCTTCCACGTACATTTTACATATCTCCATATTACGCACCTTTATCATTTGTCTTGTGCCATTGACCGCTCCCCACCCGGCTCTGCAATTCTCTTGCCGGGGTATATACAGCAGATTTCCCTGTGCATATATCTGTAGCTGCTGCAATAGCTTTTCAGGTAAGACATCTTTACCATTTATATATTTCATTAATAAATCCTCCAAAAAGTTTTCCAAATTTCTACTTATCCCTTTAAAAAACAAAACTCCACGAGGCAATGAACCTTCGTGGAGTATAATGGGTATAAAAAAAGCACGATAACCATACCATGCCTGTTTCCCATTTTATTCATATTTTGGCTAAAGGTTATTTCCAATCAGGTTTGCCGAAGTAATGCACAAAGAAAGCCCAAATTTTAAAGGCTGTTAATGTACATTTATCAGCATTATTCAGTTAAATTGCAGCCACCTCGTAAACAATTATTTGATTCTTCATAAAAACACTCCTTTCGCCTGAAAATTTTACATGCACTTATATTATAGTTCAGTTAACTTCTACCAGTCAAGTGCCAGAGCATGAGAAAGTATTAGTATAATCATTCTTTCCACCCGGCAAATCCAGATCCCATCTCGTCTTTATACACCCAGCAGTTGTACCAGCCCATAAAAATCTAGCACTCTGCTTTCCAATTCGAGGTGTTTGCCAAATCTGTCCAGATATATCGGCCGCATTCCCATTTCAGCAGGTGCAATATAATCATTTGCATAATTATCTCCCACAAAAACAACCTGCTCCGGTTCGGCACCGGCAATCTCCAGTGCCTTTCGATAGATAGCCTGATGGGGCTTTCTCCAGCACTCCGCAACCGAAGTAACCACAAAGTTGAAATTCTCACTTATTCCATGCATTTCCAACATTTCTTCTATACCACCCATCACCATGAAGTTCGAGACAACGCCCAGCTTATATCGCTCCTTCAGCTTTGGCAGTGCATTGCGCACATCCTCACTCACATATGAGCCCGCTTTATAATTTCTCCAGTAATTTTTATATAGAATGTCGGCCGTAGATTCCATAAGCTCATACGGCAGCTGCGGTAGGCTCAACTGCACTAAATGCAAGAAGCGTCCCCTCATTTCGTAATCGGCATGCTCCGGGAGCCTTAAGGCAAGTTCCTGCTTAGACAGCAAATAGTATCTGAAAAACTCGTCCAGGTCCTCCCAGTAGCCCTCCAAACCTGATCCAACATAAGCCCATGCCGCATAATCGCGCATTGTCGGCAGCTTCTGCAGATCAATCAGCGTCTCCATACAGTCAAAGAAAATGTAATTGAAAGCCGTCTCCATGATTCTGCTCCTTTTTCGTCTTGCTGGTGCAATATATCTGGATTATAATGTATCAAAAGAGAATACGCAATGCATTTAATGACAGGAGGCCGACACATGGGCACGGTAAAGGATTTCAAAAATATCACCAACTGGGATGAGCTGTTTGATATGACAAACGAATACCTCACATTTCTTGTGGAGCAGCATGATGTCACCCATGATATGGTCATAAAGACGACCCACGACATCATTAAGAACGCAGGCTACAACTATTCATACGAGGATGTGGAAAAAGAATACTACAGCGGGTTTTAGAGTTGTTGTTTTTCGATTCCCTGCAGAGTAAAATGTTTGTTGAGTACGGTTTCATAATAGACAGCTTAGGTGTCTTTCCTAATTACCTGTGCTTACGTAGTGCCGGACGCCAATGCGCCAAATAAGCAGGCATGGAATGATAAATGCAATGCCAAGCAGAGGTGTGAAGGCATAAAGCGGATTATCAGCACGCCCTGTGATATATAGCAACGGAAGATAGTTAAAGCACCCAAAAGGAATGATGAATGTGAAAAACCGCCGAAGCCATTTGCTGTAAATCGTCAACGGGTATGATGATAGCTCACGTCCTCCGTCTGTAAATATGTTTATAAACTCCAAACCCTCTACTGTCCAAAAGCAAACCGTCGCACCCAATATGAACACTCCGCTGAATATGAATACACCACAGAATATCATCAGAATAACTGTTATGATTTTCAGTGCGCTCCAAGCTATTGCAGCATAACCAATCGCTATAACAAGTATCACGCCCGCCCATACGAGTTTTACCAAACGCACGACTTCAAAATTTGAACCAAGCACTTGAAGAACGGTGCTGCGAGGACGGAGTAGTACACGGTCAAAAGTGCCTTCTCGTATATATCTCTGAAAAACATCGAACCCTCGTGCGAAGCATTCGGTAATCGACCAGGCAGAAATCGTAATAGCATAACACAGAGCCACTTCGCCGAAGCTCCAGTCGTCCAGTTTTCCAAAACGTGCGAACAGGAGCGCAATACCAGCAAACATAAATCCGACATTGGCAATCTGCCCGATTATGTTCAATAAAAGGTCGAGTCGATATTGAAACATTGTTTTAAGTACAATACGGATATATTTGAAATACAGCATGGTTAACCCCCTTGTATCACTATTCGTCTCATTATTTTTCCGTAAGCAAGCTTGCCAAGCAAACATAAACCCAAAATCCATGCGACCTGTACTCCGATTTGAAACACTGCGTCATAACCGCTTATATTGCCGCTGTATAGACGAAATGGCAGGTCGGATATGTAACGATAAGGCAAGAAATTCAATACCTTCTGAAGCCATTGCGGCATCAATGGTAAAGGGATTACTTGTCCGGCAAGGAATTCAGCGGCGATGCCGATAAAGAGCCGAGAACCACTAGATGACATTGTTATAAAGGTTAAAATGTATATAAACATCGAAACAGCTGTGACAAGCAGCAAAGACAGGCACATTGAGAGCAAGAACGCTCCAAGTGACTCAATGCTTGCAGGGAGCATCATTCGGAAAGGTTCGGGAAGCAAGAAAGAAACAACCAAAATCGGCAGGCACCGAAGCGCGACGCTTGACAGTCGCGTTGCAGCCAATCGAGCGAACCAGAAGCCATACATATTGTATGGACGGCAGAGTTCGTATGCTACCTGCCCGTCGGTAATACTGCTTAGTAACTCACCATCAACATACCAAAGCATTATCATTGCAAGGAATGCCTGGTTAAGCCACATATACGCTACAAGCTGGCTCCACGACAACGGAGGTTCTGTGCCGCTGCTGCGGTAGAACGCCTGAAAAATCATCAGCAGCATCAGGCCCCAGAAAAATTGTGTCGCAATACCAGCCCAGGCAGCTGCACGATACTGCATTCCGGCGATTAACTTCATTCGGAACATTGAGAAATAGCTGCTCATAAGTGATGCTCCCTATACAATGCGGCAATAACTTCTTCCGTAGACAGCTCTCCGCTAAAGTCATTTTTTATTGCACAAAAAGAACCGTCATACAATATTTGACCTTTACCGATTAAAATTACACGGTCGGTCAGCGCCTCAATGTCATTCATATCGTGCGTTGTGAGTATTACCGTCAGCTTTGTTTCGGTGTTGACATCGCGGATGAATTGACGTACAGCGAGCTTAGAAGGAGCATCTAATCCTATGGTTGGCTCGTCCAAAAACAGTACTTTAGGCGAGTGTAAAAGTGAAGCCGCAATCTCTGCCCTCATTCGCTGACCGAGTGAAAGTTGACGGAGCGGTGTATTAATAAATTCCGCAAGACCAATTGTTTCTGTTAATAAGTCAAGATTCCGCTTATACTCCGTCTGCGGCACTTTATATATATCACGCAGAAGTTCAAAGCTATCTATAATAGGCACGTCCCACCACAATTGTGTCCGCTGACCAAACACCACACCTATATTGCCGACATATTCACGTCGGCTCTTCCACGGTGTAAAGCCCATAACCTTACACTCACCGCTATCTGGAACAAGAATACCGCTCATAACCTTGATGGTAGTGGATTTCCCCGCACCATTCGGACCGATATAGCCAACGATTTCTCCCTCATCTATGTGAAATGAAACGTCACTGAGAGCCTGAACATTCTTATATTCACGCTTGAAGAGCGATTTCAAGGCAGCACCGGCACCCTTGCTGCGCTGCGCAACCTTAAAGGTTTTGTTGATACTATGTAAGGTTATCATATGTCCTCCCTGTCATATTTTTTTATCTCGTCAAGAAAGGCTCTTCCGTAACGAGAAGCCTTTACCTCGCCTACTCCCGAAACCTCAAGAAACTCCGTTATATTCCTCGGCACCTTGGCGGCCATATCGGCAAGACTGGCATTGGAGAAGATGATATAAGCTGGCACTTTCTCCTGCTGGGCAATCTTGAACCGCAGAGCCTTAAGTACCATGAACAGACCGTTTTCTTCCTCTACACTGACCGTAACTGTCTTTTTCCTGTGACGAATCTCAGGGGCAGAGGTCTCCTTTATTGTAATCTCCACTTTTTCATTATGAAAAAGCACATTCCTCGCCTTAGGCGTCAGTTCCACGCCGCCATGTATCGGGTCGGTATGCAAATAACTCTGTGCTTCCAAAGCCTCCACGAGCTCTCTGATTCGTGATTTGATTGTTCCTTTTAGCAATCCATAAGTCGTGATTTGATCTAGTCCAAGTTCCAACACCCGTTGATCAGCGCTTCCGCAGAGCGTACGGACAATCAATGTGGCTCCGACAGAGTACCCAAGTTTATCGCGCGCGCGTCTTACGCACGAAAGAATCATCTGCGCTTCCGTAGTAATGTCCTTTACCTCAAAGATTGATCGGCAGTTTCCGCAATTTCCACAAGACTCCTGATGGGCTTGGTCAAAATACTCCAAGATGTATCCTCGCAGGCAATATGTAGTTTTGCAATATCCGATCATTGCATTCAAGCGTTCATAATCCCTCTGCATGATTACTTGGCGCTGCTCTTCGCTTAGCTCTTCGTTCTCGCCGGAATTCTGGATAAGAAATTTTGCTGTTTGAACATCACCGGCAGAATAGAGCAAAATACAGTCTGCTTTTTCGCCGTCACGTCCTGCACGACCTGCCTCCTGATAGTAGGCCTCCAGGCTTTTCGGCATATTGCTATGGATCACAAAGCCGACATTTGATTTGTCGATTCCCATGCCAAAGGCATTGGTCGCTACCATTACAACAGAGCGATCATACAGGAAATTTTCCTGGTTTTGATGGCGTTCTTCATCGGTGAGGCCGGCATGATACCTGGTTGCTGAAACCCCAGCACGCCGCAGTGAATCGCACACCTTCTCCACAGCACTTCTGGTAGCACAGTAAACGATCCCGCATTTATCGCGTCGCTGGTCAATCAAGGTTTGAAGTGTCGCTGCCTTATTCTTCGGACGTATAACTTCATAGTTGAGATTCGGCCTGTCAAATCCCGTCGTGATGCATAACGGCGTGCGCAACTTCAATATAAGCTTGATATCATCCTGAACCTGATTTGTAGCAGTGGCGGTAAAAGCCGATAAGACAGGCCTTTGTGGCAGTTTGTTTAAAAAATCCACAATACGTAGATAACTTGGCCGGAAATCCTGTCCCCACTGTGAAATACAATGAGCTTCGTCAACAGCCACCAGTGATATTTTTAAACTTTTCACAATAGAGACAAAGCCCTCTGCGTCAAGGCGTTCCGGTGCAGCATAGAGAATTTTGTACTCTCCGGCACGAAGATTATAATAAACAGTTTTCATCTGTTCCGATGTCAGAGAACTGTTTACAAAGGCTGCGCTGACACCTGCATTTTGTAGTGCAATGACCTGATCTTTCATCAAAGAAATCAGCGGAGAAATGACCAGCGCAACGCCTTCCATCATAAGAGCCGGCAATTGATAACAGATACTTTTGCCTCCCCCAGTAGGCATTATTCCGAAGGCATCACGTCCGCTGAGGATAGCGTCAATCAG
>JAEYRF010000142.1 GCA_023409615.1 Bacillota bacterium
CTTCCCTCAATAGTTGAAGAACAATCTGACTCTTAAATTCCGGGCTGTAATTTCTTCTTGCTTTACTCATGATTTTAGTATAACTTATTTTTTAGATTTTGTGTCTCACCTTATGGGTTCATTATAATTTGCGAAGCATATCCGGCAAAATCGATGGGGCTCGATGCCCTAGAGATTTTATTAGCAGTACAATATATAGTGACCTGTTTACTGTCAGGCTATCAATATATTGTACTGCGGCACTGAAAAACGGGTACATCGCAATTAGCTCTATAAGTGAAACAGATTAAAAAAAGACGAAAATGACCTGAAATAACCTACTTCTATCTCAATATGTATTAAGTTAAAATTAAGATATCAAATAAAAGTTATGAGGGATGCACATATGAATGATTCTGTTAGAATTCTCAAAAGTATTATCGACAATGTGGAGAATGTCATCGTAGGAAAACGTTATGCAATAGAACTGGCGGTGATCTCACTTATCTGTAACGGTCATGTACTGATCGAGGATGTTCCGGGTGTTGGTAAAACCAGTCTTGTATCGGCACTGTCAAAATCACTTAATGCTTCCTTTAGAAGAATACAATTCACGCCCGATGTTCTGCCATCCGATATCACAGGATATTCGATCTATAATCAGAAAACTTCTGATTTCGAATACCGTCCCGGTGCTATTATGAGTCAGATCATTCTGGCAGATGAAATCAATCGCACATCTCCCAAAACACAGGCCAGTCTTCTTGAGGTCATGGAAGAATATCAGGTAACGGTAGACGGCATCACATACAAGGTCCCAAAACCATTCATGGTGCTTGCGACGCAGAACCCGGTCGAATATCTTGGTACCTATCCTCTGCCGGAAGCCCAGATTGATCGTTTCTTCATGAAGATTTCAATCGGTTATCCCACAAACACAGAGGAGAGCTACATACTTTCCAAATTCCAGCTTTCCAACCCACTCGAAAAACTCCTTCCTGTCGCAGAAAGCGACGATATTATAGCTCTTCAGGAAGATATCAAAAATGTGCACGTTGATAAAACTCTCAGCAACTATATTGTGGATATCGTCAGCCAAACAAGAAAACATCCTGATGTTGCTCTTGGAGCAAGCCCCAGAGGTTCCCTTTCACTTTTCAGAGCTTCTCAAGCCTGGGCTTACTACAACGAAAGAAATTATGTATTGCCTGATGATATCAAGAAGATGGTCATTCCTGTGCTTTCACACAGACTGATGCTAAAACAGGAAGCAAAACTCAAGAAGATTAACCCCGAAGAAATATTGAATTCTATTGTAGCAAGAATAAATATTCCGGTGGTGAACCAACATGAAGCGAAGTAGAATACTCTACCTCTGCCTTTTTATCTCCGCCCTGATCTTTACCTATTTCAACGGCGGTAAAATGCCATATATGCTGCTGTATACAGTGTTGATTATTCCTGTAATATCACTTACATATACGCTTGTGATATACCTGCGCTTTAAATATGGTCAGGAGCTTGATAAGAAATTCGTTACAAAGGGTGACAAGGTCAACTTCATCTTCAGCATTAATAATGAAGACTTTTTCATTTACCCTTATGTGAAGATAGCATTTTATGGAGCTAAGACCATTTTTGAAAATCAGTTACAGGTGAAGAGCTTCTCTTTAAACCCATTCTCCGGAAAGAACTATTTCTTCGAACTCCAATGTAACTACAGAGGCAGTTATGAAATAGGTATCAATTCAGTAGAATTGGAGGATTTCTTTGGATTATTCAAATTAAGGTACAATGTATTTGAGCCGAAGCATGTCACTGTGTATCCGAGGATCGTTTATCTTGATAAATTCTTGCTCAAGACCGATTTTATGTCTGAATCCCATTCGATACTTAATACCAGAGACGAAGATATGACGACGATCAGCGATGTAAGAAAGTATCAATACGGGGACAACCTGAAGCGGATTCACTGGAAGTTGACTGCGAAAACCCAGGAAATCATGGTGAAAAAGTTTGAGAGCACCTCACAGACAAACACCATTATGCTCCTGGATTTACACAGTAATTCTTTATCATATGGGGAGAATATTGTGCTCGAGGATAAATTGATTGAATCCGTCGTTGCAGTTCTCTATTACTGCCTCTATAAATGGATTCCTGTAAATCTTGTGTATTACAGTGGAAATCTGATGAATATTCAGGCCAGGAACCATCTGATGTTCAATGATATTTTTGAATTGCTGGCAAAGATCAAGTTTAATGAAAGCGTTCCGGTAAAGGATTTACTTGAGATTTACACGACAAACGTTTTAAAACGTACAAATATCATACTCTTTACATCTAATCTCGATTATGAGCTGTATAACCAGATCTATAAAGCAAGCAATGTCGGCTATGATGTCAGTTTGATCTACACTTCACCCGAGAAATTAACAGGCGTAAAGAATCCCGAGGTGGAGAATATTCTCTGCTCCCTGCCGGAAATCGGCGTGAACAGTTACAGGATCAATATAGACGATGATATTAAAGAAATCCTGGAATACCGAGGAGGCGGCACGCAATGAATTTGAAAAGCTTAACCAATAAAATTTCAGAATTAATACTGGCACAGCTGCTTACATTCAGCCTTGTCTACGCCCTTACCTCTTCCCTTGGTCTGCCATACCCGGTTTTCAGGATATTCCTGTTGTGTATGTTATTTATCATTGCATTATTTGTTATGTTCATCAATAAAAAAACTTCCATTGCCGCTTTTATACTCACAGGTACATCATTATTTGCCCTGATTATTTATGTATTCTTTGTCGCGAGTATTGAAAAAACCGGCATTTTTTTGGATGATTATTTTTACTGGCTTGGCCAGTATATTCAGTATTCCGATGTCCCCGATCCCAGATACCAAATAATTACCGTCCTGGCACTATGCATCCTTTTATCAATTTTTTGTTACCTGTTTGTCGTCCGAAGATTCAACTTTTTCGTAATTGTGCCTTTCGGTATGATTTTGTTCTCCATACAGTGGTCCTATAATATCATCTCAACAATTGTACCCTTCTATATGTTTTTAGCAGGAGCACTTATTGCGTACATTCGACACATCTATCAGTCAAAATCAGTAGCAGGACCAAATGAATATGCCAAACCGCTTACTCTCGCAGCCTGGAGTTTACCTGTTTGTATTTTGATTATCCTTTTAGCTTTCTCAATACATGCAAGCGATAAACCAATTGAATGGAAGTGGCTCGACCAAAAGGTAATTTCTGCTTATAATTACTTTAAGAAAAACTTTGACTATGAAACCTTTGATTACTTTTCCTTGTCCGCCTCTTCCGGCTTCGGTGACAGAAGTAATTTACTGGGCGGCCGGGTCAAACTCGACAAAACCAATGTACTCTCCGTCACAACTAGGAACAGGGTATACCTGAAGGGTGTATCAAAAGATTATTACACAGGAAACCGCTGGATCAACAGTGTGGATGAACTGACGCCGATCGGCTCGGATTATACCTTTATGTACAACGACTATGATGAAATGGTTAATGGCATGGAATTACTGTCTGAAAGTGATCAGTTTATCGAGGATTATTTTGAAGTCAATCCTGTCAAAGTATCTTACCTTAATATTAAGACAAAATCTTTGTTCCTCCCTCAGAAAGCAAATAAATTCATGCCTTCAGAAGGTGATTTCTCTGGTTTTATTAACAATACCGGTGACTATTCCTCCAGCCAGAGGCACACAAAAGGCTTTAGCTATACAGTGAATATGTATAGTCCAAAAATCGGAACTGATGAGTTTGCTGAAGTAATGCGAAAAAGCAAAAAGAATCTGTACAGTGAATACCTGCTCAGACAGGAATTTTCCGACTATTATGAAGCTGCTTCTATAGTTGATAGCGACCAGATAAATATATTGAATGTTGAACCAAATGATGACGAAACAGATACCTATACATCAGATAAAACAATTCTGGTAAAGGTCGTTGACCGGGAAAAGCTTGAGATTATACAAAAACTTACAAAGTTGAAGGAGAAAAGCAGTCAAATATATGACACCTATTTGCAGCTTCCGGAGAATCTTCCGCAAAGGGTGCATGATCTTTCAGCTTCACTTGTTGCTTCTTCAGAAAGTGATTATGATAAGGCAAAAGCAATCGAGCAGTATCTTGCCTCCAACTTTCCCTACAATCTGGACGTGCGATCTACACCGAGAAACAGAGACTTTGTAGACTATTTCCTCTTTGACCAAAAGGAAGGTTATTGCTCTTATTATGCGTCTGCCATGACCATACTTGCAAGGTGTGCAGGACTCCCTGCCCGATATGTTGAGGGGTATATGCTCCCGCCTGATCCTGTTAAGGATAAAAATGACACCTTTGTAGTAACAAATATGCAGGCTCATGCCTGGGTTGAAATATACTTTGAGGGCTATGGCTGGCTTCCCTTTGAACCAACTTCACCATTCAGGTCAGATTTCTATACCAACGATATATCCGAAGCTATCCTTTCATCTTCTTACAATCCTTCTTATACTGATTATATGGAAATGATGGAGCGCTATGCAAACCAGTACAAAAGTTCGTCAAATCCGGACTATATCGAAGTAAAGAAGGAAACTTCAACAACGTTCATTATACTTATTAGCTTCAGTGGAGTCCTGATATTATTTGGTCTCATACTATTGCTTAATATCATGATAGGCCGGTTCAAACTATATAAGCTTGTCTCCCTGCCGGCAAAGGACTGCATTTTAAAGTTCTACGAATATTATGAGAAAGTATTAAGTCTGCAGAGTTTGGGTCTGCAGCCTTCAGAAACACCATTCCAGTATTCGGCCAGAATCGATTCACAGATGTTCTTCAGCCCTGTAAAATTTAAAGTCATTACAGACATTTTTGTAAAATGCAGATATAGCCTTGAAGAACCGACTGATAAAGAAAAACAGCTGATATGTGATTTTCGCATTGGCTTTCTCAGTGAAATGAAAACAGGTATGGGAAAACTCAAGTACTTTACCTATAAATACCTAATCAACAAAATGTAAGTCTCCTGAATAATTATAATGAGAAAGCCGTTGCATGCCTTCTTTACCTTGGGCTGCAACGGCTTTCTCATAAAAAAATAATTTTATAGTTTAAAGTTTATAAACCTGTTTTGCAGAAAGTACATTTATACCTTTTGCCTTTAGTTCTTCTACTGCTTTTGTAGGATCCTCCACCCTGAGAATTACCATCGCTTCATCGTCAGACTTGCCAACAAAAGCGTACATGTATTCAATCCCAATTTCAGCTTGATTAAGAATTTCCAGGGCCTTTGACAATCCACCCGGTTTATCCTGTATTCCTATTGCCACGACGCTGGTAGAACTAACCGTAAAACCCTTTTCCTTTAAAACTTGTACGGCTTTTTCCGGGTTGTTTACAATTAGCCGCAGTATTCCAAAGTCTGTGGTGTCCGCTATGGATAATGCACTGATGTCGATCTGGTTATCTCCAAGTATCTTGGTTACCTCTGCAAGTCGTCCTGATTTGTTTTCCAGGAAAATCGATATCTGCTCTACAAACATTGCACACCTCTCCTCTATATTTATTTCTTATATGCATATAATGTTATACCGGCAACTCTGCCTGATTAATCAAACTTACGGTTGTCAATGATTCTCTTTGCTTTTCCTTCGCTTCTCGCGATTGTTTTAGGTTCTACAAGCTTCACTTTAGCAGACAATCCCAGCGTATGCTCTATTTCCTTCCTGATATTTCTCTCCAGATCTTCGATGTTTCTGACTTTATCCGAGAATAATGCCTGCGTCATTTCTACCTGAATCTCCAAGACATCGAGACTGCCGACTCTGTCAACAATAAGCTGATAATGTGGCGCAGTTTCTCCCAATTCCAACAGAACACTTTCTATTTGAGTAGGGAATACATTAACTCCACGTATTATCAACATGTCGTCAGTACGTCCTGTCACCTTACTCATTCTTACAATCGTTCTGCCACAATCGCATTTTGAATATTCGAGAGATGAAATATCTCTTGTCCTGTAACGAAGCAAAGGCATTCCTTCCTTTGTGATTGTAGAGAATACCAATTCTCCCTTTGAACCGGCAGGCAGCACCTGCTCAGTTTCAGGATCTATGATCTCGGGAATAAAATGATCCTCCTGTACATGCAATCCGCACTTGCATGGGCATTCCGATGCAACACCCGGGCCAATTACTTCACTGAGTCCATAGATATCAATAGCCAGAATGCCCAGTCTCTTTTCGATCTCATTGCGCATACTATGTGACCATGGCTCAGCACCGAACACACCGGCTTTCAGCTTTAAGTCGCTCTTTTTTATACCTGCCTCCTCCATCTCCTCAGCCATAAACATGGCATATGAAGGCGTACAGGCCAATAATGTCGTTCCAAAATCCTTCATGATCTGCAGTTGTCTCTTTGTATTGCCGCCTGAAATAGGAATTACCGATGCACCGATACGCTCCGCGCCGTAATGTGCTCCAAGGCCTCCGGTGAAAAGTCCGTATCCGTATGCGATCTGAATGACGGATTCTTTTGAAGCGCCGGCATTGGTAAGGGTTCTTGCCATGACCTCTGCCCAGGTATCGATATCCTTTCTGGTATAGCCTACTACAATCTGTTTCCCTGTTGTTCCTGAGGATGCGTGAAGTCTGATGATCTCACTCAGCGGTACGGCAAACAAGCCGTAAGGATAAGTATCTCTCAAATCCTGTTTGTAATTGAACGGCAGTTTTGAAAGATCCTCAACTCCTTTAATATCTCCGGGCTCGACCCCGATTTTCTGCATCTTCTCCCTATAATAGGGGACATCATGATAGATCTTTTTTACGGTCTTGACCAACCGTGCGCTCTGGAGCTTCTGCATTTCCTCTCTGGGCATGCACTCTTTTGACTGGTTCCAATATTGCATTTTAGAACCCCTCCTTGATTTTATTAAATGCCCATCCATTCTCCCGCGAGAATCACTTTCAGGGATTACAGGTCTTACCCGCCCCACGCAAAAGTAACAGGCTATTGTACCAGGTAATACGTTTTTCTTTTATACTCCAAACCCGGCTTCAAACGCCCTTTTATTAACATCGAGCAATTTTGCCGGTATCACTTCCTCTAATGCTTTTTCCCAAATCTCCCTTGCAATACTCGTAGTCCTTGCCAGGAGCCCGATCATCACTACATTGACAGCTTTGATGTTACCGCATTCCTTTGCTGTACACAGGCCGTCTGTCGCAAGAAGTCGTATGCCCGCATCTGTCAACCTCTTTATGATACCCTCAGGATACTTTGCCTTTCCGGTGATGACAGGCATAGGATCAATCATCTGATCATTAAGTATCAGTGTGCCGCCCTTTTTCAGATAATCGATCCAGCGAAGCGCTTCAAGATTTTCAAATGCCAGTATTATGTCAGCCTCTCCCTTTTCTATAGTCGGAGAATTGATCTTGTCACCCATCTTCACGTATGTGACGACACTTCCGCCTCTTTGTGACATTCCATGGACTTCAGATACCTTTACATCATGTCCCCGCTTCAAAGCCACGTTTCCAAGCAGTCTACTGGCCAGCAGAGTTCCCTGACCACCAACTCCCACAATCATTATATTCAAATTATTCATTATCGTCACCGGCCTTTACAATAGCATTGAAGCTGCAAAGCTTCATACAGAGTTTACAACCAACACACAGTGAACCATTGATCTCAATCCTGTCACCCTTGTCAACAATTGCCGGGCAGCCTATCTTCAGACAGTTCCTGCACTTTTTACACTTTGAGTTGATCATCCGCGGGCCTTCATAACGAACACTTTTAAGAAGCGCACATGGTCTCTGTGAAATAATCACTGATGGTTCGTCCTTCTCTACCTCTTTTGCCACAACCTTCTCAAATTCTTTAATATCAAACGGATCGGCAATAACAACTCTTTCCACACCTACCGCCTTTGCAAGCAGCTCCAGATCTACCTGCTTAGTCGGCTCTCCACTTATTGTGAAGCCTGTGGTTGGATTCTGCTGGTGTCCTGTCATACCGGTAATGGAATTATCCAAGATAATAACTGTCGAACAGCCTTTGTTATATACGATATCGATCAAACCTGTAATACCCGAATGAATAAATGTGGAGTCGCCAAGTATTGCAACCGTCTTTTTACCAAAATCTCTTCCTCTGGCCTTTTCCATTCCATGAGCCATTCCGACACTGGCGCCCATGCAAACACATGTATCCATTGTTTCCGTCGGAGACAGTGCACCAAGCGTATAACATCCGATATCCCCGGTGACGTTGAGCTTCAGCTTTTTCAAAACATGGAACATGCCTCTGTGAGGACATCCCGGACACATAACCGGAGGCCTTACAGGTGATTCATTATCTATTTCAACTGATTTCTCCGGCACGATCCCGAAAATTCTCTCTCTCAAAAGAGATGCGGAATATTCGCCTGTGACCGGCAACAAGTCTTTTCCTGTAACCTTTATTCCAAGCTTCCTGATCTGATTCTCAAAAAACGGTTCAAGTTCTTCAATTACGTAGAGTTTTTTAACCTTTGCCGCAAACTCTTCGATCATCTTATCAGGCAGAGGGTAAACCATGCCAAGTTTTAGATATGAAACATCTCCAAAGGCTTCCCTGGCATATTGGTATGAAATGCCGGAGGTTATTACGCCAATATCTTTGCTTCCCCACTCAATAGTATTTAGTGATGTCTCAAGGGCGAAATTCCTCAGCGCTGCCATCCTTTTTTCAACCTCAACATGCCTCTTTTTTGCCATGGCAGGCATCATTACATACTTGGCCGGTTTTTTTATATATGGTTTTAATTCATCGTTCTGCCTCTCACCTATTTCCACAGTGCTCTGTGAATGAGCAATACGAGTGGTAAGCCTTACAATAACAGGGCAGTCAAATTGTTCACTGATATCAAAAGCAGCCTTCACATAATCCTTGCATTGCTGACTGTCTGAAGGCTCCAGCAT
>JAEYRF010000153.1 GCA_023409615.1 Bacillota bacterium
AGTATACATAACTTTTTTCGGAAAAGCTAATTGCAACTATGGTTTTGGAACATGATTGGAATATGTTACTGCAACGTGGAAATAGTTAACGCAACTAGGAGGTTGCATTTACTTTTTCATTTAAGGGCCGTGTAGGGAAAATAGTAAAACTACTTGCAATTCCTCAGAACCTTATGCTATAATAACCACTGTTACGAATATTGCGGGATTGTGTAATGGTAGCACAACTGACTCTGGATCAGTCTGTGAGGGTTCAAATCCTTCTCCCGCAGCCAATTAAAACTCTAGAGAATTAAAGCCTCTAGGGTTTTGTTGTATCTTCAGGGCTTTTGCTGTATTCCGGCTGCTCAACACCCCATTCCCTTAATTTCTCTTCAGTGCCGATCCATACAGGTATTGATCTTGGTACTATTATGAAGAATTCCTCTACATCGGAATTGATCATCCTGATGCAGCCATGGGAGATATTTTTTCCGATAGAGTAGGGGCTGTTGTTTCCGTGTATTCCGAGTGTGTTGCCGTTTTTGTAAGAAAGGCCTATCCACCTGTACCCAAGAGGATTTTGTGGAACACCGCCTTTTACAGGTTCAGCATAGCCTCCGCCACCCCAGGATGGATTGATGACCTTGCTGACAATAGTAAATTTACCATTGGGCGTCAAGGATGGCGGATTACCGATTGCTATGGGATATTTATGCAGGACATTTTTATTTTCATAAAAGGTGAGTAATCTTTTTGTTTTATTGATCACAATCCATTTGCCTTCTGATGGAGGGGCTTCTATAATGTCTTCGCAGACAGCACTTTCTGTTAGAAGCTTCATTACAAGACTGGAGAGATATTTGTCATCCCATTTACCGGTTACTGTAAGATTACAGCTGCTTTGGAACCTCAGTATGGCATTTCTCAGATTCAATTTTGAGTCATTGGTCTCGTCTTTGAAGAACCCCAGCTTTTTCAACTCTTCTTCATAGTCCAGATTTGCAATATCGATTTCCGGTGATGTGAGTAATTCATCAGACCTTTGTGTATCGAACTGAAGTCTTTCAACGGCAGCCTGAGCACCATGGATTTGCACCTCCAGGCATAACTCCTGTAAGAAATGCGGGTCCGTTGCGACCGGTGATCCGGAGTTATATAGGGAAAGAAGCAGGCAAAGAAGAGTAATGATATTTAACATTTCAAACCTCCAACGATTTATGTATATGAGGTGAGGTTGCGCCAATATGCCTTAGTTTTAAGAAGATAGTTATAGCTTTGTACTGTTGATAGAATTGTGCATTAATCCTATGGAAATGCTGCAAGAAACGTGTTATAGTAAATAGAAAAAGTTCGACAGGTGTTAAGCAGCTATGATCAATTGGATTCGTGAACGTTTAAAGGGACATGACAGGGAATTCCTGCTTTTTCTTCTGGTAGGTGTGTTTCTGGGACTTGGACAGAGTGTTGATGGTTCAACTCTTAATAATTTTCTCAAGGATAGATTTGACATGATGATACTGCAACGGTCTGCACTGGAGCTTCCTCGCGAGCTGCCGGGCTTTCTGGTGTTTATTATTGTGGGATCGCTGTATTCGATGGGAGACGTCAGGATCGCGGCAATCGCTAATTTGCTTGCGGCTTCCGGTATGCTTATGTTGGGGCTTATCCCGCCCGTTTATGCATATGTTGTGATCTGCATCTTTATTTATAGTTCAGGTCAACACATCTATATGCCGCTATCAAATTCTATTGCAATGAATTTCGCAAATGATGGAAGACTTGGAAGAAAGCTTGGACAGGTGAGCGCTGCGAATACTGCGGCTTTGGTATTTGGAAGTGCTGTTTTGTTTGTGGTCTTCAGAGTTGTAAAAGTGAGTTATACGGTGACATTCATTTGCGGTGCCGCAGCTTTTTTTGTAGCAGCAATCCTTTTGCTTTTCATGAAATCCAGGAAGCCTGTCCATATAAGAAAGAGATTCGTATTTAAAAAAGAATACAAGCTGTTTTATATACTTAGTGTTTTGTATGGCGCCAGAAAGCAGATATTCGTTACCTTCGGACCATGGGTGCTGATAGATATCTATGGTCAGAAGGTCACAACGATGACACTGCTGTTTTTTATCATTTCAATTATATCAATCGCATTTAAGCCGCTGATAGGCTACATGATTGACAGAATAGGAGAAAAGAAGGTCCTGGGATTTGAGGCGTTTGCACTTTTCTTTGTCTGCCTTGGCTATAGTACAGCAGATCTTCTTTTGCCGACACAGGGAGCAGTGATCCTGATATGTGTATGTTATGTGCTTGATCAACTTTCCAGTGCAGTGGCAATGGCAAGGGCAACTTATTTGAAAAAGATCGCACTCAATGAAGACGAAGTATCTGCGACACTATCTCTTGGGATCAGCATCGATCACATTATGTCAATGTCTCTGCCGATAATAGGTGGCCTTGTGTGGTATGGTACCGGCAGTAACGGCTACAAGTATGTTTTCCTTGGAGGGGCAGTTATTGCGATATTGAACTTCATTGCAACAAGATATATAAAGACAGTAAGGGCGGAGTCAGACGCACACGAAGCATAAAAAGGCAGAAACGGAAATACAGAGTCCCTTTTGGGACTCTGTATTATCACACTCGTATTATTTAATCCGGGTTAAACAAAAGAGAATCGTTCTCAGAACGAGTAAGTTTATTATACTAGTGCTATTTGCCTATGTCAATATGCTTGTGGACCTATTTTTTTGAAAAAAATTTGATAATAATTTTTAAAATATAATTTCATAAATGACCAATTGTTTCGATTGCTTCATTGGTATTGCAATATATTCAGCAGATAATTATAGTGGTATAATAAGCATATAGGCGGAAACACTTGGAAGAGATATATGATGTGTGTTGATTGCGAATTGGATATAATATAACGAGGCAACAAAGCAACCAACCCGCCTCGTTGAAACGCCGCTGAGGCTGGTCGATGACCTTGTCATCTGCTCGCCCATGCATCCCGGGTAATGAAATTTTTCTACAGCCGAAAAATTTCATTTTGAACCGGGGCGTTATAATTAATGATAGTTTTGGAGGTTTAATTGTGTCAAAGAACAAACAGAAGTTAAAGGTAATACCGCTGGGCGGGTTACAGGAAATCGGAAAGAACATAACTGTATTCGAATATGGTGATGACATTATTGTAGTAGATTGCGGGCTGGCCTTTCCGGAGGATGAAATGCTGGGGATTGATCTGGTTATTCCGGACATCTCCTACCTTACAAAAAACAAGGAAAAAATCAGGGGCATTCTGCTCACTCACGGGCATGAGGACCATATAGGTGCAATACCTTATTTACTAAAGGAGATTAATGTACCGATATACGGAACAAGGCTTTCGCTTGGACTCCTGAAATACAAGCTTGAGGAGCATAGACTCCTTTCAACTACAGAGCTGATAGATATTGAGGCAGGAGATACTGTGCAATTGGGCTCCATTAAAGCGGAATTCATCAGATCGAACCATAGTATTGCAGATGCAGTTGCGATAGCACTTCATACACCTGTGGGTGTAGTAATCCATACAGGAGATTTTAAAATCGACTACACACCCATACAGGGCAAAGCGTTTGATCTTGCACGACTGGCTGAACTGGGAAAGAAGGGCGTGTTGCTGCTTATGTGTGACAGCACAAATGCAGAGCGTCCAGGCTATACGATGTCGGAGAGGACTGTAGGAGATACATTTGATGAGATTTTTGTTAATGCGAAGAGCAGGATTATTGTAGCAAGCTTTGCATCAAATGTAGACAGGATCCAGCAGGTCATCAATGCTGCGTTTAAGTTCAACAGAAAGGTTGCTGTGGTAGGCAGGAGCATGGTAAATGTAGTGAACGTGGCTACAGAACTGGGCTACTTGAATGTACCTGAGGGGACGATTATAGATATTGATCTGATCGACAAATATCCAGCTGAGAAGGTGGTCATAATCACGACAGGAAGCCAGGGTGAGCCTATGGCGGGCCTATCCAGGATGGCTGCATCGGAGCATAAGAAGGTAGATATTGGACCGGGAGATCTGATTATTATTTCTGCCTCGCCGATACCTGGAAATGAGAAGCCAATCATCAAGGTCATCAATGAGCTCTTTAAAAAGGGAGCGGATGTCATATATGAAGCATTGGCCGATGTTCATGTATCCGGACATGCATGTCAGGAGGAGCTAAAGATTATTCACCACCTTGTTAAGCCGAAATTCTTCATGCCTATCCATGGCGAATACAGACATCTGAAGCAGCATGCAAATCTTGCAGCCAGGATTGGAATGCCCACAGAAAACATTTTTATGATGGAAATCGGCAAAGTGCTGGAATTAAGTCATGACTCCGCCAGAATCAATGGTACTGTTACTTCGGGCAGAGTTCTTGTTGACGGGCTTGGAGTCGGAGATGTGGGGAGTATTGTGCTTCGCGACAGAAAGCTACTGTCTCAGGATGGATTAATTGTTGTGGTTATCACTACTGAAAAGGAATCGGGGCAGATTATTGCCGGCCCGGATATTATTTCCAGAGGGTTTGTATATGTCCGTGAGTCAGAGGATCTTATTGAGAATGCTCGAGAAATTATCAAAAAAACGTTGATAAAATGTGAAAGTAAAAGCAAAAACAGAAGTGACTGGGCGGCCAGGAAGGGCCTAATCAAGGATGATCTCAGGGATTATCTTTTTGAGAAAACAAAACGCAAGCCGATGATCCTGCCGATTATTATGGAGATATAGGCCGTTTATTAAAGATATAGATAAAGGCGCCGGGTATCAATTTGTAAAATGTCCTTGAGATAGGATCCATTTTATTCGATTGAAGGCCAGCGCCTTTTTCTTACTATTCTACAGTTATAACATTTTCAGGTTAGTAACTATTTCGATATCATGACTTTATGGTAGGTTTTCTTGCCTTTTTTGAGGATTAGTTCTCCCTTGGTGAACAAATCCACGGTTACTATAAAGTCGATGGACGGTACAGGATTTTCCTCAATATAGACTCCGCCTTGTTGGACAAGTCTTCTGCCTTCGCCCTTGGATGGTGCCAGTCCTGTTTTGAGAAGAAGATCCAGTATGTTTAGTCCTGCATCAGCTTCCTGTTGCGTTAATTCTGTGGTAGGCATATTACTGGTGTTTCCTCCACCACCAAATAGTGCTTCAGCAAGCTGTCTGGCTTTTGTGGCTTCCTCATCTCCATGTACCAGCTTGGTAACTTCGTATGCAAGAACTTTCTTCGCTTCATTAATCTGTTCATTCTTCAATTCAGCCAGCTTTGCGATATCTTCAATCGGAAGGAAAGTTAAAAGTTTCAGGCATTTTATGACATCCGCATCATCGACATTTCTCCAATATTGGTAGAAATCATAGGGAGATGTCTTTTCCGGATCCAGCCAGAGAGCGCCCTTTTCCGTCTTACCCATCTTTTTTCCTTCACTGGTAGTCAGAAGTGTAAATGTCATACCGTAGGCTTCCTTAGCATCAACGCGTCGAATCAGATCAATGCCGCCCAGAATATTGGACCATTGATCGTCGCCGCCTAGCTGCATCTGGCACCCGTAGTTCTTACTAAGTACAAGGAAGTCATAGCTTTGCATGAGCATGTAGTTGAATTCTATAAATGTTAGCCCTTTTTCCATACGGGATTTAAAGCATTCCGCAGTGAGCATCCTGTTTACGGAAAAGTGGACGCCAATATCTCTGAGAAAATCGACATAATTTAGCTTTAAGAGCCAATCAGAATTGTCAACCATAATAGCTCTGTCGTTTGTAAAATCGATAAATCTGGACAACTGCTCTTTAAATTGATTCGAATTGTGGCGTATCGTTTCAGTTGTCATCATTCTGCGCATATCCGTCCTGCCGGAAGGATCGCCGACCATTGCCGTACCTCCACCGATCAGTGCAATGGGCTTGTGGCCCGCTCTTTGCATGTGTGCCATGACCATCATCTGCAGGAAATGACCTACATGGAGGCTGTCGGCTGTCGGATCGAAGCCTATGTAGAACGTTACCTTCTGGCTTTCAAGAAGTTGCTTAATTTCATCTTCGTGAGTTAGCTGGGCAATAAAGCCTCTCTCGTTAAGTGTATTGAAAACGCTGTTTGACATATGTTTTATACCTCTTGGTTTTTTGTGTATTTTATCATACTAAGTATTGTAATTCAAGGCCGCCGGAATAAGGAAAGGAGATAAGAAAAGGAGACTGATGACTCAGCCTCCTTATGTATCTTTATTCTTCTGTTTGCCTTAAAAGTCGTGATGTATATTGAATCAAAGCTGTTATGTATTGATTCTTCCGGTTTTTTCGCGATAAAGCATCATGGAAAATACGACCATGACAAAGGCCTGGGCTGTAGGTACAACAGCAGCAATGATCTTTCCTATGAGTGGGATCCAGCCAACGATAAAGCCGATAATAGTTCCTGCGATTGAGGCGGCGATGCCTACCAGCAAAGTGATGCCAAATACAGTCCAAAAACTGCCTTTTACAACTTCAATTGATTTTTTGGCAGCGGCGACTACATCAAGGCCATCGATTACCATGGCAGTAAACCACATGCTGAGCAGTACACCCAATACAATGAAGAATACGATGAGAGCAAGTATAATGATGACCAAAAGAACTGCACCGATTCCTCCTATAGCAGATGTGATCCATGCACACAGAAGAACGAGAAGGAATGCAGGGATGCCGCATACAAGCCAAACCACTATCTGTCCTATCATATACATGATGTATTTAACGAAGTTGGTACTGATTGCCACACCTATGTCATTTATAGATGCATTGCCTGTTTCGAGGCTTTTATTAACCAGTCCATATGTAGCCGGCTGATAAATAAATGGTGCGATGAATGCAATAATACCACCGCCTACGGCTGATGCAAGGAGCGTTGGGATCAGTGCAAAAAGGGCTCCTGGATCGCTGTAATTACCTACATTCGCTAAAGAAGTAATTGTGCCGAGATTCATTGCAGAACCAGCACCACCAATTAAGGCTGCTAATGCCATCAGAACAAATAAAGGAATAATAAGCATCCAATTCTTAATAGAAAATTTTACCGCATTTACAAGGTAATTCATATAACACCTCCATGATAATCTTATATATACCTATTCTATACTGCTTAAAAAATTCCTCTAAATTATTGAAATTTATATAGAATTTATATCATGGTAGATAACATTGCGTGCAAACTCGCTGCCGGAGCCACGCATGAGTGGATTTGGGTATCCCAACACATACTGATCCGAGGCAGCAGCTTCAAGCTGAATCATGTCAGATACATAGGGAAGAGATGAGGTTTTAAAATCAGCAGTTTTTGTGATGACGGGCAGGGAAGTTTTACCCCTGATGCTGGACAAAAAGCGCCTTCCAGCGTTGTTGAAACTGAGTATTCGAATATATGCAGGGCCTCCTGCGCTATTAAAGGCTTCAAACACATTGTTTGTCAATCCAGCCAGCGCACTGAACAAGATTCGCTGTATTCTGGTATTGGTATAGCGTCTGGTACAGATTAGCTCCAGCAATTCGTTATAGGATCCGGCTTTACCTGCAGCGTAGCTAATCCTGTTTTCAAGACCATTCTCCATGTATGGCAGAGCGCAAATTTGTTCAACTGACATTTTTCTAAGCAATGAGAGTATTGATGATGAGAATTCGGATGGCAGCACCAAGCTTCTTCCAAGCTCTACCTCGCGTTCGAGTATTGACAGGGAGGAATTTGGCACCGAGGATTGAAGCAGCTCTTTCGCAGATTGCCAGGATGATTCGGACAGTAACTTTCTTATTGACGTTGCACTGCTGATTTCGCCGGTAAGCTCAGTGTAGTTGTGATCATTTCCGACGCGGCCGATGGTGAACGGTGTAATACTACTATTCAATCGATAAAGTGCTTTGAGGTATTCCACGCCCAGAATGTTATTCGGGCTTCTTAATAGATTTGATAGATCATCTTTACCGAATTTCATTTTCAAATAGGATGATAGTGCTTTTTGCCTTGCCGACGGATAAGATTTTCCGCTGGAGAGGTTTTCCTTGAGTGCATTTTTGTATTCAATGGGTTCTGATGTGAGAATAGCAGCTATTTCGGAGAGATGTTCCAAGTTGCCTGTTTCACTGCCGAAACTTAGCGTATCTACTATGCCCAGGCTTTCCAACAATTTTACTGCTCCGAAAGCAAAATATTCAGCACTACCCATTGCATAGGCTAAAGGCAGTTCAATAACCAGATCTGCACCGCAATACAAGGCCATTTCAGCTCTTGCCCATTTGTCCGCAATTGCCGGTTCGCCACGCTGTGTAAAATTGCCACTCATTACTACAATCACCATATCACATCCGGTCAATTCCTTCGAAGTTTGCAGATGATATTTATGGCCATTATGAAAGGGATTATATTCAGCTATAATTCCAAGAACCTTCATGTGTTCCCCCAATGATGACTGGATATTGCGTCGTATAACAGCCTTGAACTTTATGGCTATTATACCATGATTTATCATGGTATAATTAGCCATGTGCGTTTTGGTGAAACCAAAAATTTCGCACGGCGGGCTATTTCCGCCGGAGGCGTATAATAGCCTTGAACTTTAAGGCTATTATACCTTAAGGCCAGATCAATAACAACCATAGCAATGATAGAAAACAAAAAGGACATAGTGTATAATTGAGCTATGGAAAAAATCGCAATTATAGTTATTAGCGGAACAACACGCGAATTTGATAAACTGTATCACTATCTGGTGCCTGAAGAGATGTCCGGTATACTTTTCCCGGGAATGAGGGTCATTGTACCCTTCGGAAGGGGCGACAAGCTGAAGGAAGCCTATGTGCTTGGTTTTACCGACAGCTCAGAATACAGGGATCTGAAGTATATCAGGAAGATTATTGATGTTAAGCCTGTTTTGACAAGGTCGTTAATAGATCTGGCAGGCTGGATGAAGCAGCGTTACTTCTGTACGTATAGTGCTGCTATCAAATGCATGCTCCCTGCAGGGATTGGAGTAAAGAGCCTGGAGGTTGCTCAGCTGACCCGGTTGACCAACGACTCAGAGGGACTATGCCCAAGTCAAAATGCTATTGTCAAAACGCTTCGGGAGAATGACGGGTTGCTGGAGACACCGGAATTAAGAAAACTCTGCGGGGTGAAAAGTAAATTCAATTCGCATCTCAAGGTCCTTGAAGAGAAGGGAGTCATTTGCGTTAAGGAGCAATATTCAACAGCTGTCAGACAAAAGAATGTTCGGGTGGCCAGTCTTGCGATAACTCCTGAGGAAGTAATCGAGGACATGGAAAACGGTACTTTGAAGCGAATTCAGCAAATACGGGTACTTGAAATGCTGCTGGAAAATGAATATATCGCAGTTGCCGACCTGGCTCGGTTTGCAGCAGTGTCCACATCAGTTCTGGATACGCTGCGAAGATCGGGATATATTTATTACAAGGAGATCGAAGTAAACAGAGACCCGCTCAATCACAGATTAGTGGAATCGACAAATCCTATGAAACCGACGGCTGAGCAGGCAGCTGTTCTGGAAGCTGCCAGAATCAGGGTTGACAAGCACGACTTCAGTAAAATGTTACTGCACGGTGTGACCGGCAGCGGTAAAACTGAAGTGTATATGCAGTTAATACAGCACGTCTTGGAGCAGGGCAGGCAGGCAATAGTCCTAGTGCCTGAGATTTCACTGACACCACAGATGGTAGACCGGTTCAGGGGCCGCTTCGGCGACCTGGTGGCGATACAGCACAGCAGGCTGTCTCTTGGAGAGCGTTATGATCAATGGCGGCTTATCTCAAATGGTGAAGCCAGAGTCGTGGTAGGCGCCAGATCAGCCGTATTTGCGCCACTGGAGAATATTGGAGTAATTATCATAGATGAAGAACATGAGAATACATATAAATCGGAAACAACACCCAAATACAGTGCTTCTCAAATTGCCGAAAGAAGGTGTATGTATAACGGCGCACTATTGATGGTTGGTTCGGCAACACCATCGATAGTCACATACCAGAGTGCATTGGACGGCGAGATTGCCCTTGCCATAATGAAGGAGCGGGCGAACGCACTGATGATGCCCGGAACACAGGTAGTTGACATGAGGAAGGAGCTTGAGCTTGGCAATAGAACTATGTTCAGCACAGCGCTTTCTACAGAGATCCAGAAGAATATAGACGCGGGACAGCAGACGATCCTTTTTCTGAACAAGAGGGGATATGCGTCCTTTATATTATGCAGAAGCTGCGGTATCAAGCTCAAATGCAGACATTGCAATATTACTATGACCTATCATGCCGATGACAACCGTTTGATATGCCATTACTGCGGCTATACTGTGAAAATGCCTTCAAGCTGTCCTAAATGCGGAAGCAGTTCGATAAGGCAATTTGGCACCGGCACACAGAAGGTCGAGGAGGAACTGAAGATATATTTCCCGGGATGCTCTGTAATCAGGATGGATATGGACACTACCACCGGAAAGCATTCTCACGAGGAGATACTGGATGCATTCCGCGAGAAGAATATCAATATACTTGTGGGCACTCAGATGATTGCAAAGGGTCATGATTTCCCGAATGTGACTCTTGTAGGTGTTCTTGCTGCAGACAGCCTGCTGGGAATGAATGATTACAGAGCGTCGGAAAGAACATTTCAGTTGTTGACTCAGGTCTCAGGAAGAGCGGGTAGAGGAGAACTTCCTGGTCGTGTGGTCATTCAGACGTATAATACGGATGATTACAGTATCATCGCTGCACGCAGCCATGATTATGAGAGCTTTTTCAGACAGGAATCTGAAGTTCGAAGGAGGCTGAGATATCCGCCATTTACGAATATTGGATGCCTTATCATCAGCTCTGTGAACGACCGGATGGCCTTTTCCATTGCAAAAGATACTGCAGCATTTCTTGCACTGCGCATCAGTACCGAATCAGGAGATGAATTACTGCCCGGACCTGTTCGGGCTCCTATCACCAGACTGCGCAACAGGTACAGATGGAGACTGATTATTAAATGTGACTCAACTGATCGGCTGGCAGAAATACTTGCCGCCGCATACGATGAGTTTTGCAGATTAAAGCCGAAAGGCAGGAACGTCATTGATTTGAATATGGATATTAACCCCGCCAGCATGATGTAGCGAGCAAGCCTTCCCTTGATTTCCATCACAGTGAGCAAAAACTCCTACTTTTGGGCAAAATTTTATGCAAAATTTGAATTTATTGTTAATTTGGGTTACATAATTTAGGATGTGAATGAGTTATTGAACCAAATTACTGAAAATCGAACAACTATCTGCCCAAAACTCTAGGTTTTTGCACATTTTAGTCGCTAGGTTGCGATTGGGCATACTGTTTTGATATAAT